>DASQDV010000469.1:0-3233 GCA_035633995.1 Pyrinomonadaceae bacterium
GACATCCGATTCGACGATGCGCTCGTAGGTGTCGAGGTTCGTGTGCCACGTATGCGAGCCGTATTCGATGGGGTCTTGGCCGAGTCCGATGCCGGGCAGCCCCGCTTCGTTGAACGAAGTGCTGTCAGTTCCGCCCGTGCGGCGGCTGGTCGTGGAAATCGCGCCCATCACGCCCAAATCCTCGAACGGCGCAAGCGCCTGTCGCAGCACGGTGGCCGTCTCCGGCGGGCCGAACACCGTCGCCCCGCGCACGCGCCCCGTCCCCGAATCGATGTTGAAATAGCCGTTGAACTTCGCGTACTCCGGCTTCGGCTGCTCGAACGTGCCGAAGTGCTCTTTGACGTAAGCCTTCGAGCCTAATAAGCCCTGCTCCTCGCCGCTCCAGAGCGCGACGCGACTGGTGCGGCGCGGTTTGAGGCCGAGTTTGTGGAGGATGCGCGCGGCTTCGAGCATGATGGTGCAGCCGATGGCATTGTCGGTCGCGCCCGTCGCCGCGTGCCACGAATCGAGGTGACCGCCGAGCATCACAACTTCGTCAGCCTTGTCCGTGCCCGGTATCTCGCCGATGACATTGTAGGACGTGCGCCCTTCCGGGTAGTTGCGGTTGACGATGTCGAACTCCAACTCGACCGGAGTGCCGCCGGCCAGAATACGACTGATGCGCCCGTAGTCTTCGTTGCGCATGACGACCGTAGGCACGACTTTCGACACGTCGAAGGTGCGATTATTGAAGGCGCGAATCTGGCCGTGCTCGCGCCCGGCGTCGTTGATGCGCACGAGCACGCCGCTCGCGAGGAGAAATTGATCGAGCTGGTCGCCGATTTGCTGCCCCGTGAGCCGTGGCGCGGGCGTCGGCGACGCTTGCGGCGAGGCGGCGGGCGACGGTGACGGCGCGGCAAACGGCGGCTGCACGGGCGTCGGGCTATTCGGGTCGAACTGGTTGCGCGCCTCCGCGTCTTCGCGCCGCTTGTTCTGCGGGTTGAAAGTGACGGGCACAAACTGGTGCCTGCCGACGAGCACGATCTTGCCGCGCACCTGTTCGCGTATGCTGTCAAAAAACGCCGTCAACGATTCTTTCGTCGGGCGTTCGGGCAGGACGAGTTGGAAGGCGCGACCCTTGACTGCGCCGTTCGTCCCCGGCGTCCACGCGAGCGCCTCGCAGACGAGCGCGTCTTTGACGGGCGACGTGATGTGCGCCGAGAGGCGTTCGTTCAGCCAGCCGGGATGGCCGAAGTTCCACGGTTCGAGGTGCGCGTTACTAAAGCCCCACGTCGTCATCTGCTTGACCGTCCAGTCGGCGGCGGCCTTGTAGTTGGGCGACCCCGTCAGGCGCGGCCCGTAAAGGTCTGTCAGGACATGCAGCGTGCGCATGGCCTCAGACCGTTCCATCCCCTCGCGGCGAATCTTCCAGTAGACCTCCGCGTCGATGCGCTCCGTGCGCGCCGATGCAGCGGCGGCGGCGGGCGCTTGCGCGGTGGTGGTGTTGACGGAGAAGGGGCTTGCGAACAGGGAAACGAACAGCAGAAGCGCGGCTAACTTTCTCACGATCTGTGGGCTCCTATGATGGATTTGAATTGTGAACGGACGAACTCTTATAACACATCCGCGCAACCCGTTGGAGTTAGAGTTTCGGCGACCCTCGAAGCATCTTGCGATCCGGTGCTTTAACTTTTAGCCGCACCCTGATTGCACGTCTCGATATTGACGCCTCCGGGCGTTTAATTTACTCTTTTGGCCGCGCGCCTTTAACAGTTCGGACGCCTCCCGCGCTCCGAACTCTTTCGCTGACACCAACCTCCCGCAAGTAGTCCTATGAAAACATCCAACCCCCTCCGCAAATACCTGTTCGCCGTCGCCGTCGTCTTCGCGTTTCACGTCTCGACGCCCGCCGCATCAACTCAGGAACGCGGACTCGGCGCGGGCACGCAAGCCGGAGGCTACTTCGCCCTCGTCATCGGCAACAACGCTTACCAGCACGTGCAGCGTCTGAAGACCGCCGAGGCCGACGCCAAAGAGATTGAAGCCATCCTGCGCACGGACTACGGATTCCAGACCAAACTCCTGCTGAACGCCACACGCCAGCAGATCATCTCCGCCATCAACTCCTATCGCAGAGAATTGAGCGCGGACGCGAACCTGCTCATCTATTATGCCGGTCACGGCGTCAACGACCAGGAGATTGACAAAGCCTACTGGCTGCCCGTCGATGCGCGGCTCGACGACAACTCGAACTGGATCAGCGCCGACGACATCACGAGCAACATCAAAGGCATCCCGGCCAAGCACGTCCTCATCGTCTCGGACAGTTGTTATTCGGGCACGCTGACGCGCGGGTTGGAAGCGAGTCTGCCCGCGCCTTCCGAGCGGCAGAGATATTTGCAGAAGATGTGGGCGGGCAAGTCGCGCACGTTGATGGCGTCGGGCGGCAACGAACCCGTCGCGGACGGCGGCGGCGGCAATCATTCGATCTTCGCAAACGCCCTGCTTCGCGGCCTCGCGCAGATGGAGCGCGACGAGTTCACGGCGGGCGAACTCTTCCGCGAGTTTATCGAAGAGAGCGTCGGCGGGCGCGCCAACCAGACGCCCGAATACAACCCCCTGAGAAATTCCGGCCATGAGAACGGCGATTTCATTTTCAGCAAAGTCGGGGCGGGCAGAAAGGCGACGACGGCGGGTGCGGCGCCGACGCCGAGCGCGCCCGCGCCGGTTTCATCCGTTGACCCTGCCGCCGTCGAGTTGAGTTTCTGGGATGCGATCAAGAACAGTTCCGACCCGGAAGACTTCAGAGCCTATCTCGACAAATACCCGAACGGCACTTTCGCAGACCTCGCGCGCCGCCGCACCGCGCCGAGAGGGAAATCTCTGCCGGGGCATAATCCTGCGGGCAATGCGCCGACAGGCAACGCGCCGACGGGTAACGCGCCCGCCGACGACGTATCGTCGAGAACGCCGAACTCCGGTCGCACGCGCGCCACAGAGGGCGGCAGGTTGCGCGGCGTGCGTGAATATTTCTACACGCTGCCGGAGCGTTATCTGGACATCCCTATGGAGTCGCGCGCCGCCCTGCTGCAAAAAGGCGACGCTGTGGTTGACATACAGAACGGCTACATCTCGCTCCGGCACGGCGCGTCCGGCCAGTACGTGCTGACCGTCTTCCGGCGCACCGCCGACAGTTATCTCATCGCGCTCAGCAACACACGCCCCGCATCTTCCGCCGCGCGGGCTGCGTCGAG
>DASQDV010000470.1:0-2950 GCA_035633995.1 Pyrinomonadaceae bacterium
AATTTTGGAACAAGGGGGCATGACGGGGAAAGTTGTAGCTTGAAGGCTCTCGACTGCTGTACCTCGCCATGTTGTGCGCCCGCCCGTTCGGTAGGTGGTGGCCTTTCTTTGTCCGTCGCGCGACCGCAGTTCGAGTCTTTACGGTTATTACTGCTCTAACAAAAACCGAGGTCGCCTTGCCGGTCGGGGGTCACGCGAACAGAGTAGCAGGTACTGACCATGCCGCAAATTTTTCACCGCAGCACCAACACGCTCGCCAAGCTGAGCATCTTCGGCTCGATCTTCGTCCTGCTCTTTGTGACGTGGGCGGTGGCGGAGATCAACCGCTCGTCGTGGAACACAGGCGCGTTCGACGAGCGCGAACAGCCCGTACAGTTCTCGCACAAGCACCACACGGGCGACGACGGCATTGACTGTCGCTACTGCCACACGTCGGTCGAAACCTCCTCGAACGCGGGGCTGCCGCCGACGAAAACCTGCATGAACTGCCACTCGCAACTCTGGAACGACAGCCCGTATCTGGAACCCGTGCGCGCCAGTTGGAAAGAGAACAAGCCGATTGAGTGGACGCGCGTGCACGACCTGCCCGACTACGTCTATTTCAACCACAGCATCCACGTCAACAAGGGCGTCGGCTGTTCTTCTTGTCACGGGCGGGTGGACGAGATGCCGCTCGTCTATCAGGCGGCCTCTTTGCAGATGGAATGGTGCCTCGAATGTCACCGCGAGCCGGAGCGTTTTCTCCGGCCGAAAGATAAAATTTTCGACATGGACTGGCAGCAGGAAAACGCGCTCGCCGAGAACAAGACCGCAGAGCAGTTGGCGCGCGGGCGGCAACTCAAAACGGAGAACAAGATTCGCTCGAAGGCCGTCCTCGAAAGTTGTTCGACCTGCCACCGCTAATGCAGCCGGGCGCGAGAGGTTACAGGGTAGATGCACATCAAAGAGACTTTCCCCGAGCTATACAACATTCGCCGCCCCGTCCGGCGCGAAGAGATACGCGCTTCGCTCGGCGACAAAACAGGCCGGGAATACTGGCGCAGCCTCGAAGAACTGGCCGATTCGGGACAGTTTGAAGACTACCTGCACGCGGAGTTTCCGCGACAGGCGGGCGAGTGGGACGACGAGGTGGGGCGGCGCACGTTCCTCAAGTTGATGGGCGCGTCGCTCGCGCTCGCGGGTATTACGTCCTGCTCGTATCAACCGCCCGAAACCGTCGTGCCTTTCGTGCGACAGCCCGGCGAACTCGTTCCGGGCAAACCGCTCTTCTTCGCCACCGCGATGCCGATGCCGGGCGGCGCGGCGGGTCTGCTCGTGCGCAGCAACGAGGGACGCCCCACGCACGTCGAAGGCAATCCCGACCACCCGACGAGCGGCACGCCGGAGAGACCGGCGGGGCAGCGCGTCGCCGCGACAGACGTTTTTTCCATCGCCTCGATCCTCTCGCTCTACGACCCCGACCGTTCCGAGACCATCACCAATCGCGGCGAGATACGCCCCTACACGGCCTTTCTCGGCGAACTGC
The DNA here is from genome assembly GCA_035633995.1 of Pyrinomonadaceae bacterium. Lineage (GTDB taxonomy): Bacteria > Acidobacteriota > Blastocatellia > Pyrinomonadales > Pyrinomonadaceae > JAIVJZ01. Next base: position 1,526 of record DASQDV010000470.1, read on the forward strand.
GCACGAAACTCGACGAGATGCGCGGGCGGCAGGGCGCGGGACTCCGTTTTCTCACCGAGACCGTCACCTCGCCGACGATGGCCGCGCAGTTGCGCTCAATACTTGCGACCTTCCCCGCCGCGAAGTGGCATCAATACGAACCGGCGGGCACGAACAGCGCGAGCGTGGGCGCGCAACTCGCCTTCGGCCAGCCCGTCAACACCATCTATCGCTTCGACCGCGCCGACCGCGTGCTCTCGCTCGATTCCGATTTCCTCTCATCAGGCGCGGCCAATCTGCGCTACGCGCGCGACTTCGCCGCCAAGCGCCGCGTCCTGGAGGGTAAAACGGACATGAACCGTCTCTACGTGGTGGAGACGACGCCGACGAACACGGGCGCGTTTGCCGATCACCGTTTCTCGATCAAGCCGAGCCAGTTGGAGATGTTCGCGCGTGCGCTCGCCGCAGCGCTCGGCGCGCCCGGCGTCTCGACCGACGGCGCGCAGTACCAGAACGTCGCGCACGCCAAGCACGTTTTCGCCATCGCCAAAGATTTGCAGGCCGCGCGCGGGCGCTCCGTCGTCGTCGCGGGCGAACACCAGACGCCCGCCATCCACGCGCTCGCGCACGCGATGAATCAGGCGCTCGGCAACGTCGGGCAGACCGTTCTTTACACCGACCCCGTCGAGGCGCAGCCCGTCGATCAAGTCGCATCTTTGCGCGAACTCGTCGGCGACATCGAAGCGGGGCGCGTCGAGATGCTCGTCATCGTCGGCGGCAACCCCGTCTACAACGCGCCGGTTGATCTTGCGTTGACGAAAGAGAGGCTCGATAAGATCAGGACGCCCGACGGCAAGGACGGCCTGCGCATACACCTCAGCCTCTACGACGACGAGACTTCGGAACTCTGCCACTGGCACATTCCCGAAACGCATTTCCTCGAAGCGTGGGGCGACACGCGCGCCCACGACGGCACCGTCTCCATCGTCCAGCCGCTCATCGCGCCGCTCTACAAAGGCCGCAGCGTCTACGAATTTCTCGCGGCCTTCACGGACAAGCCCGAACAAAGCGGCTATGACATCGTGCGCGACTACTGGCGCACGCAGCGTCTCGAATCGCTCGTCGCGGCGGCGGGCGCAACACAGCCCGCGCAGGGCACGGCACAGCCGCTCGCATCCGGCGCAGGCAGCGGCGGCGGCAACAACAACACGCACGGCGAAGGCGCGGCGACCGGCGGCAATAACGCGGCGGGCAATGCTCCTTCCGCAACGCCGAGTCCGACGCCGAGCGCGACGCCAACTCCGGCGCAACAGCAGCAGCAGCAGGGCGCGGCGACAGCGCGAACCGCTGCGGCTCCGGCGAATTTCGACGAGGCGTGGCGCGGAGTCGTCCACGACGGCGTCGTGCCGGGCACGGCTGCGAAGGAAAAGAGCGTGACGGTCAGGG
>DASQDV010000471.1:0-4190 GCA_035633995.1 Pyrinomonadaceae bacterium
AGACTCAATCCGGCGGGCACGTAGCCGCCGAGCGGGTCGTGCGCGCTCGTCTGATCCGTGACGGCATCGACGCGCACGCCGCGACGCACGATCTCCGGCAACACCTCCGCGCAGTTGCCGACAAGGCCGACGGAGACGGCGCGCCCTTGCTCGCGCGCGTCTTCGCAAATGTTGAGTGCGTCGTCGAGCGTGAGGGCGAGGCGGTCGCAGTAGCCTGTCTGCACGCGGCGTTCGATGCGCGCGCGGTCAACGTCTACGCCGAGAAAGGTCGCGCCGTTCATCGTCGCGGCGAGCGGCTGCGCGCCGCCCATGCCGCCCATGCCGCCCGAGACGACGAGACGCCCCGAGAGCGTGCCGCCGAAATGGCGTTCGGCCATCGCCGCAAAAGTCTCGAACGTGCCCTGCACGATGCCCTGCGTGCCGATGTAAATCCAACTCCCGGCGGTCATCTGCCCGTACATCATCAGGCCGCGACGTTCGAGTTCGTGAAAGTGTTCCCACGTCGCCCACGCGCCGACCAGATTCGAGTTGGCGATCAAAACGCGCGGCGCATACTCGTGCGTGCGAAAGACGGCGACGGGTTTGCCGGACTGTACGAGCAGCGTCTCGTCGTTCTCTAAGGTTTGCAACTCGCGGACGATGGCGTCATACGATGCCCAGTTGCGCGCCGCGCGCCCCGTGCCGCCGTAGACGACCAGATCGTCCGGGCGCTCGGCCACCTCCGCGTCCAGATTGTTCATCAGGCAGCGCAAGGCCGCCTCCTGATGCCAACCCTTGCAGTTCAACTTCGCGCCGCGCGGCGCGCTGATTTGTCTCGACTCGCTCATCATCACAATATGCGGCGCGAAGCCTCTGCTGAGGGCGCCGGGCGTTAACAGGCACACAAACGGGGACGAACAATTCCAGCAACTGCTGACGACGGACAACCGGCGGCGGCAGCAGGCAACCGCCGTTTGCCGCACGCTTGCCCCCGCGCCGCCCTATTCGTTCTTGAAACTCCGGACGAAGTTGTCGAACCAGCCGCCGCCCTGCCGCGTCACTTCTTCCAACTCGCCCTGGTCGAGCCAGATGCCGCCGCACTTCTCGCAGCGATCAATGACCACCGAGCCGCGCGCCTCTTCCAGCAGCGTGCCGTGCCCGAGCGGGCACAGACGCCCCGCCGCGTGCCCGCTCGCCGCAGCCTCCGCCGCCAACTGCTCGCGCAACTTGTCGAGCGTCTCGCGCTCCTTGCGCCGGAAGTATTCGTCTTCGAGCGCCTTGCGTCGTTCGTCGAAAATCTCTGACATGATTCGTCTCCTCCGGAATGGATCACGCGCGCCTCGCAACCTCGCCCTCGCCCTGAACGGGAACGTAGAGGCCGCCTTGAGCGCGTGGAAAGTTCGGACACGAATTGTAATAACAGAAAACGGCGTCGGCGCGCCACTCTCTCGCTTGCTTCGCGCGCGCCGCGAGCATATCCTTCTGAACTGCCCCTGCTATCTTTTTCGGAACACGAGAAACTTCCCCGGGAGAACCGTCTCATGGCACTCAGCCCGCGCGCCCGCGTCTCGCTGCTGGCGGCAACCGTCCTGCTCGCGCTCGCCGCGCTCGTCTGGTATCTCAGCAAGGCCAGCCCCGTGCCCGTGACACCGATCACGCCGCCCACCGCGACGGGCGAACTTCCCGTCACGACGAACGACGCAAACCGCAACGCCTCCGCCGCAAACGCCTCGCCCACAAACGTGAACACGAGCGCGCCCACGCCCGACGCTTCGCAACCAGCCGAAACTTCTTCGTCTCCGCAAAGCACTGCGACGCCCGCGCCCGCCGCCCCGAACGCGCCGCAAACGCCGCCCCCGCCCGTCGCCGCCGACGGCGCGCACACAACGGGCGCGGCAAGTGCGACACTTCTGATCCCGGTCGCGGGCATCCGTCCCGAACAACTTCAGGACACCTACACGCAATCGCGCAGCCAGGGGCGCACGCACAACGCCATAGACATCATGGCCGCGCGCAACACGCCCGTCGTCGCCGCCGTCGACGGCCAGATCATCAAACTCTTTCAGAGCGAACGCGGCGGCATCACGCTCTACCAACTCGGCACGGACAACCGCACCGTCTACTACTACGCGCACCTCGAACGCTACGCCGACGGCATCACCGAAAACCGCTTCGCCCGTCGCGGCGAAATTATCGGCTACGTCGGCGACAGCGGAAACGCCGGACGAGACAACTGCCACCTCCACTTCTCCGTCTGGGTCGTCAACGATCCCAAACACTTCTGGGACGGCGAAAACATCAACCCGTACCCGCTGTTGACGAAACGATGAAAAGCTGTCCGTCGTCAGTTGTCCGTTGTCCGTTGCACGTGCCCGCCGAGCTTTAAGCTTAAAACGAAACATTCAAGATCGGGCAGCGCGAAACAACTGACTACTGACGACGGACAACTGACAGCTTTTCATTCCTCCGCCGTCCGTTTATGGTGCGAGCGCGGGCGCGCATGAGCCATAAAAATGCGAAAAGGCGGCGTTTACCGGCGTTGCGGCGGTGGGAACGGGTGTTGCTGTGAGGCGTGGGGTTCTGGCCGGACGAGCATCGGGCGCACCTATGGTTACCGGCGCATTCGGCGACGGACAAGATTAAGTTTTGAGCTGAGGAGTTGAAGCTAATATGAAAACAGTGTGGCGTGTGGCGTGTGGGACGTGGTGCCTGTTCGCTCTCTTGATTTTGGGCGGCTGCCAGGCCGCCCCGGTTGCCAACGTCAATTCGACGGCGAACGCGACGCCTTCGCCCGCCGCGAGCGCGAGCGTCGCGCCGGGCGCGGCGACCAACCGGGATAATTCCCCGTTGACGCTGCCGGTGGTTGACGCGTTGTTTGCGGACGCAAACTTCGCGACGGATTTGAAGTCTCAGTTGCAACTCACGGACGAGCAGATCGAGCGCCTGCGTAAAACGGCGCGCGAAGAGACGGCGAGCTTGCGCGAAACCGAGACGGGCGAGCACGGCGGCACGACGACCGCCGCACGCGAGCGCGCCCTTGAACGCATCAGGGAGGTGCTCGGCGAGGAAAAGAGCGCGCGCTTCGTAGATTTCGCGCACGCGCGTTGGGCGAACGGCGGCGTAGCAGCGGGCGGGTCGAACGCGCCCTCCGGCGACAGCAAGCCGAACTCAGTGCCGTCCGACACGCGCATTGTTGTCAACGCGCCCGCCTATCGCATGGACGTGTTCGAGGGCGGTCAACTCGTGAAGTCCTACAAGGTCGGCATCGGCTACCCGGAGTTTCCGCTGCCGACGGGCTTGCGACGCGCTGACACGATCATCTTCAACCCGACGTGGACGCCGCCCGACGAGCCCTGGGTCGAGTCGCCTTCGAGCAAAGTGAAGGTCGGCGAAAAGGTTGATGCGGGCAGTCCTCTCAATCCGCTCGGCCTCATCAAGATTCCCATCGGCTCGCCCTCGCTCATACACGGCGGGACGGCGGCGGCCAAACTCGGCACGTTCGCCTCGCACGGCTGCGTCGGCCTGACCAACTCGCAGGTGCAGGACGTGGCGCGCGTCCTGGCTAAACTCGGCGGCGCGCAGTTGACCGACGAAGACGTGGCGACCTACGCCAAAAATCGCAAGGACACGAAAGAGATCAAACTCGAACGACCCGTGCCCGTCGAACTGCGCTACGAAACCATCGTCGTCGAAGACGGAAAACTCCACATCTACCGCGACGTGTACGACCGCGACACGAACACGGAAGAGAATCTGCGCGCCGTGCTCGCGGCCAACGGCGTCTCGATGGACACTCTGACCGAATCCGAGCGAACGCAGGTTATGGACGCGCTTCGCCAGATGGCGCGCGACGCGAAGGGCAACCCGGCAGACGGTCAACCCGAAGCCTCACCTTCCGCAACACCCGAAGGCGCGAACAAAAACGCAAACAAAAACGCGAACAAAAAGACGGACGCCGAAAGCGCCAAAGTAACGCGCACGATCAAAGGCCAGAAAGAGATCGTCATCGAGATCGCCGCGCTCAGAGGCAAAGGCTACCCCGCGCCGGTCGGGCTCGACACGGGCGGCGGCGCAGCGAAACCTGCGGGCGAGAAGAAGGGCAAGCGCGGCTAGACCTGATAAGTTTCTATCCGGTTGAATGCTTTGCAGAGGCATTCACCAGAGAGACGCGGAGAACGCAGAAGGGGCGCGGAGAAAGTTAACTTTCTCCG
>DASQDV010000472.1:0-3545 GCA_035633995.1 Pyrinomonadaceae bacterium
TTCACCGACCGCAAAAGCCCCATCAGTTACGGCTACGGCGAGTCGCTTCCCATCTATTTCAACCAGGCGCCGCTCTTGCACGTGGCGACGGGCGTGCCCGGCGCGGGTGGCGGCGGTGGAGGTGGTGGCGGCGCGGGAGGCGCGCGGCCTTCGGGACGCGGCAGCGTCAACGACCCGGACGTGATTCAGGCAATGCCGCAGGCCGCGCCCCCGACGCCGCGCCCGCCCGCGCGCCCCGGCGAGGAACAGTTGACGGAAGAACAGCGCCTCCAACTAGGCGTCTTCTACGTGCCGCCGCGCGAACGCCCGCGCGTCGTGCTCCGTTTCGCGCGCGAGGAACGCGACCTGCTCGTGAGTGGTATGCTGGCGAACGGGTCGGAGTTGGCGAATCGGGCGGCGATAGTTGACGTGCCTTTGGGGCGCGGCCACATCCTCCTGTTCGCCACCAATCCCATGTGGCGACACCAGACGCAGGGAGAATTTTTCCTTCTTTTCAACGCCGCGCTCAACTACGACAACCTCGGCGTCGGCCTTGCCGACACGCCGCCCGCGCCCCCGCGCGAGGCGAGAAGCGAAGAACAGTAAAAACTTGTCCGTAGTCAGTTGCCCGTTGCCTGTGGCTCTCAGGCGAGTGGCTAGAAATAGAATTGCTCAACTCACGACAGACGACTGACAACTGACAATTGACTACGGACAACTGACGTTTTCAAAGTCTAAGGAGACTCTAAACATGCAAAATTATCCCCCGGCGGGTGCGCCGAATTATGCGCCGTCCGGTATGCCGCAGGGACAGCCGCCGAAATCGAAGAAGGGTTGGATCATCGGCGGCATCGTCGGTTGCCTGCTGCTGATCATCATCATCGTGATTGCGGTCGGCGGCCTGGCTTACCTGGGTTTCAAGAAAGCGGAAGAGACGGCCAAGACGTTTAACCGGAACTCGAATGCGCCCGCGCCGCGTCAGGCCTCGAACACCAAGCAGTACGTCAATTCGCGGGAAGGCCGCACGGGCAAACTCTCCGAAAACTTCGTTGACTTCTCGTTTTATTATCCCGACGGCTGGGAGCTTGACGAAGACCCCGCGCCGAACTTCGTGCGCGTCGAGCGCAAGCTGGTTGACGACGACGGCGGCAACTTCACGCAGGAGAATTTCGCCGTCGGCTGGGTGAGCGCGACCGGCACGGCGCTCGACAAGCAGTTGATGCCGAAACTCGCCGCGCAGTTCAACTCGCAGTTCGCCTCGCAGTTCCCGAACTACAAGAAGGTGTCGGAGGGCGAGACGCGCGTTGGCCCCTACGAGGGCTACGAATTTCGCTTCACGGCGAACAAGAACAACGTGGACTTCTGGGGGCGCGTGGCGATGCTGCCGCCGCCTGCGGGACAGACGAAGGGCGTCGCGCTCGTGATGATCGCGTCCGACCGCGCGCCGGAACTTTCGGGCGTCGAAGACGTGGGCGAAAAGGGCGAGTTGCCCGTCATCCTCGACTCGTTCCGCTTCGGCACGGGCGCGTCGAAATAACGTCTCTTAATGCAACTCGCGGTTGAGAGCGGCCAAAATTTAGGACTCACCGCCGCAGACGCAGAGGGTTGAATGATGAAGTCGGAACGATGAACGATGAACTGAAGACAAACCGTCTTTCATTCATCGTTCATCGTTCCGCGTTCCTACTTCATCATTTAATTTGAAGGAGACTCAGAACATGCAAAATTATCCCCCGGCGGGTGGTGCGCCGAATTATGCGCCGTCCGGTATGCCGCAGGGACAGCCGCCGAAATCGAAGAAGGGCTGGATCATCGGCGGCCTCATCGGCTGCCTGCTGCTGATCATCATCATCGTGGCCGCGCTCGGCGGCATCGGCTATTTCGTCAGCCGCAACCTGCAATCCACGCAGAGCACCAACGCGCCCGCGCCGCGCCAACCCTCGAACACCAAGCAGTACGTCAACACGCGCGAAGGCCGCACGGGCACACTCGCCGAAAACTTCGTTGACTTCTCCTTTTATTATCCCGACGACTGGGAACTGAACGAAGACGACACCGAACTGCTCTTCGTCAGTGTCGAACGCAACTTGGTCGAGGCGGGCGAGAAATACCCGCAGGAGAAAATTGCCGTCGGCTGGGTGAGCGCGACCGGAACCGCGCGCGATAAACAGTTGATGCCAAAATTCGCCGCGGAGTTTGGCGAGCAGCTTGCGTCGCAGTATCCGTCAAACTACAGGAAGGTCTCGGAAGGCGAGACGCGGATCGGTCCCTACGCGGGCTACGAGTTTCGCTTTGAGTTGAGGAATAACAAAGACGAACTTTGCGGGCGCTTCGTGCTGCTGCCGCCGCCTGCGGGACAGACGAAGGGCGTCGTGCTGGTTATGGCCGCCTCGAAGCGCGTGCCGGGAGTCACGGGCGTCGCGGATGTCGGCGAGCAGGGCGAGTTGCCGGTCATCCTCAACTCTTTCCGTTTCGGTTCGGACGCATCGAAATAGCGTCAGGGAAAGTCTCAAGTCCCAAGTCCCAAGTCAAAAACTTGCTTTCAGACTTGGGACTTGAGACTTCTTTAGATTTGAGACTTGGGACTTGGGACTTGGGACTCGGGACTTATAAAAAATGGCCGTGACTTCTGCGAGCGACGAGGGCGGGACGGCGGCGGGCGGAGCCGTGGCGGATGGCGGAGCCGGGGCGGGGGGCGTGTCGCCCATCTGGTTCGTCGTCATCGCCGTTCTGTTGTGGAGCACGGGCGGGCTGTTCATCAAGTGGGGCACGCTCTCGGATGTGGAACTCTCCGGCGCGCGCGCCCTGTTTGCGGCAGTCACCGTGTTGATCTTGACGAGGCGCGAGGGCTTCGGCCTCAATCTCGTCACGGCGGTTGCCGCCGTCTTTTACGCCGCGCTGCTCTACCTGTTCGTCCGCGCGACGCTGATGACGACCGCCGCCAACGCGATCTTTTTGCAGTACACCGCGCCCGTCTATATCCTGCTCGCAGAGCCTTTCTTCTTCAAGGAAAAATATCGCGCCGGGGATTTCGTCGTCGTGGCCTTCTGCGTCATAGGCATGGCGCTCTTTTTCGTCGGCCAACTAAGGCCGCAGGACGTGGAAGGGAATTTTCTGGCGCTCGGTTCGGGCTTTTGCTTCGCGGTCTTCTTCCTGCTCCTGCGCCACCCGCGCGCGCGCGAGGTCAACCGCGCCTCGTCCGTCATCTACGGCAATCTGCTGCTCGCCTTCGTGATGCTCGTCACCGTCCTCGCCGTGCCCGGCGTGCGCAGCGCGGAGCCTTTCACGGCGGCCAACCTTGCCATCGCCGCCTATCTCGGCATCGTCCAACTCGGCGTCGCTTACACGCTCCTGACGCTCGGCGTCGCGCGCGGCGTGAAATCTTTAGACGCCGGAATCATCGGCTACATCGAACCCGTCCTCAACCCCGTCTGGGTCTTCCTCTTCCTCGGTGAGCGCCCCGCGCGGTGGGCGCTCGTCGGCGGCGCGATCATCATCGCCGCCGTCGCCTCGCACACCGTTTGGGCGGCGAAAAAAGCGAAGTAAAAGCCGTCCGTCGTCAGTTG
>DASQDV010000473.1:0-3326 GCA_035633995.1 Pyrinomonadaceae bacterium
GACGACGAACGCACGCGTCTGGAAAACCCGATCATCACGCAGGCGATTGAAGGGGCGGCGTCGCCCGCCGCGCCCGCCGGAGCGTTGACGGAACCCGAACCCGGCGCGCCCATCCCCGACGCCTCGCTCGTCAATCAGGACGGCAAACGCATCAACCTGCGCGAGTATCAAGGGCGCGCGCTCGTCGTCACGTTCATCTACACGCGCTGCCCGCTGCCGGATTATTGCACCCTGATGAGCAACAATTTCGCCGCCATCAAGCGCGAATTGGACTCGTCGCCGGAGCCAGGCGCGGCGCGCGCGCACCTGCTCAGCATCACTCTCGACCCGGCCTACGACACGCCGAAGGTGTTGCGCAGCTACGGCGCGGCGCACACGGAAAATTACGGAAGCGAAAAGTTTGAGCACTGGGAATTTGCGACCGGAGAGCCGGAAGAGATTCAGCGCGTGGCCGCGTTTTTCGGCCTGAGTTATAAACAGGAGGGCGAGCAGATCACACACTCGCTCAGAACCGCCGTCATCTCGCCCGACGGCAAACTCTATAAAATGTTTCGCGGCAACGAGTGGAAGCCTGCGGAAGTCGTCAGCGCGCTCAAAGAAATACAGGGTCAAAAGCCCACCTCTTAAATTTTAAGGGGCGACGCACAGGCCGTGCGTCGCCCCTTAAATTTTCACCGAAGCGCTTGAGCCTTTATCCTTTGAGTTTTTTTATTTCCTCCGTCAACACCGGAATCACTTCAAAGAGATCGCCGACGATGCCGTAGTCAGCGATGTCGAAGATGGGCGCTTCCGGGTCTTTGTTGACGGCGACGATGGTGCTGGCGTTCTTCATGCCGACGAGGTGCTGGATCGCGCCGGAGATGCCGAGCGCGACGTAGAGCTTGGGCGTCACGGTCTGCCCCGAGGAACCGATCTGGCGGTCAATCGGCAGCCAACCGGCGTCGCAGATCGGGCGCGAGGCCGCAATCTCGCCGCCGAGCACGGCGGCCAGTTGCTCTGCGAGCGCGATGTGTTCCTGCCCCTTGATGCCGCGCCCGATGGCGATGATGGTGTCGGCCTTCGTCAAATCGACGGCCTGCTTCACCTCCTGGAAAGGCTCTTCCGGCTGCATTCTCACCTCGCCCACTTCGACCGGCAAAGACTCGACCGCCGCCGCCGCGCCTCCCTTCTCCGCCTGATCCGCACGGTACGCGCCCGACTGGAACGTCGCAAACACGGGCGGCTCACCCGACGCCACTACGTCGGCGTCGATCTTCCCCTGAAAAATACGGCGCGAGAAGACGACCGAATTATCGGCCACAGTCGCGCGCACGCAATCGCTGATCAAATCTTTGCCGAAACGCGCCGCGAGTTTCGGCGCGTAGTCGCGCACGAGATAGGTGTGCGGCATGATGACGAACTGCGGGTCGAGCGCGCGCACGGCATGCTCCATCGCGTCGGCGTAGCCGTCCGGCGTGTAGTCCGCCAGCTTCGCGTTTTCGACCGAGACGACCTTGTCGAGTTTGTAGGCGGCGACTTCGGCGGCGAGCGCCGCGTCGGTGCCGAGCACGACGGCAGTTACCGTCTGGCCGAGCGATGCGCCGAGTTGTTGCGCGGCGGCGACGGCCTCGAACGACGTTTTATTGAACGCACCCGCCCGGTGCTCTGCGAAGACGATGATTCCGTTAGGCATATAAAAGTTTTCAGTGTTGAGTTTTCAGTTTTCAGCGGGCAGTTTTCAGTTTTTGTTTGGTTGAAAACTCAGCACTGAAAACTGTCAAGTGTTAAAAAATTCTGGCTTCGGTTCGTAACTTTTCGGCGAGTTGGGCGGCACCGGCTTTGGCGTCGCCGTTGCCGAGAAACTGCGTCTGCTTGGTCTTTTGCGGAAAGTAAACTTTCGTGATTTGCTGGTGCGCCGCCGCACTCGCGGCGTCCGCCGCTGCGGGCGTAACCTCTTTGATCTCTTTCTTCTTCGCCGCCATGATGCCCTTCAAACTCGCGTAGCGAATCTGGCTGATGCCGGATTGAATCGTGAGGAGCGCGGGTCGCGACATGGAGTACCACTGATACCAGCCGCTCTCCAACTCGCGCTTCACGCGCAACGCCTCGCCCGACGCGTCCACCTCGATCACGATGGTCGCGTGCGGCAGCCCCAACAGCTCCGCGAGAATAACGCCCGTTTGCGCGTAGCCGTTGTCGTCCGATTGCAAACCCGTCAGGACGAGATCAGCCCCTTCGTCTTTGATCGCCTCGGAGAGAACTTTCGCCGCCGCATAAGGGCCGAGTTGCGCGCCATCGTCGCCCGTCAGGACGTGGATGGCGCGGTCAGCCCCGCGAGCAAGCGCGTCCTTGATGACGCTCTTAACGCGCTGCGGCCCCATCGAACAGACGACGACTTCGCCGCCGTGCTTCTCTTTCAAGCGCAGAGCCTCTTCGAGCGCGTAGCCGTCCGATTCGTTGACCTCGTAGGAGAGGTCGCCCTCCTCGATCCACGTCTCGCTTTTGTTGATGCGCAGGATCGCGTCTTTATTGGCGACCTGTTTCATGAGTACGATTATTTTCATTGTCCGTAGTCCGTCGTCCGTTGTCCGTTGCCGGTCGCTCGCTTCGTCAAAGGCTCATACGTTGATGCCACTGATGCAACGGACGACTGACAACGGACAACGGACAGTTTTTCATTCCTCGAAACGTCTAAAGAGTAGCGCGGCGTTCGTGCCGCCGAAGCCGAAGCTGTTCGAGAGCGCGCAGTTGACGCGCGCCTCGCGCGGCTCGTTCGGCACGTAATCGAGATCGCATTCGGGGTCGGGGTTGACGTAGTTGATCGTCGGCGGAAGCATGCCACGCGTGATGGCGAGCACGGAGAAGACTGCTTCGATGCCGCCCGCCGCGCCGAGCAGATGCCCCGTCATGGACTTCGTCGAACTGACGGCGAGCCGGTCTGCGTGTGCGCCGAAAGTGTTGCGTATGGCGAGAGTCTCGAATTTGTCGTTGTAGGGGGTCGAAGTGCCGTGCGCGTTGATGTAGTCAACCTGTTCGGGCTGCGTCTGGCCGTCGCGCAGCGCCATCTGCATGACGCGCACCGCGCCGGAAGCCGTCTCGTCGGGCATCGTGATGTGGAAGGCGTCGGCGGTCATGCCGTAGCCCGTGAGTTCGGCGTAAATCTTCGCGCCGCGCGCGCGCGCAAACTCCAACTCTTCGAGGATCATGATCCCGGCGCCCTCGCCGATGATGAAGCCGTCGCGGTCGCGTTCGAACGGGCGCGAGGCGTGCACCGGGTCGTCGTTGCGCGTCGAGAGCGCGCGCATGGCGGCGAACCCGGCCACGCTCATCGGCGTGATGGCCGATTC
>DASQDV010000474.1:0-1730 GCA_035633995.1 Pyrinomonadaceae bacterium
GCCTCGCCCCGACCAGTAGCCCGGCGAGACGCTCGCGCCGCGCACGATGATTTCGCCCGTTTCGTCGAGCTTCACTTCGTAGCCCGGCATCAACTTGCCGATTGATCCGTGCTTGCGTTTAAACGGGTGGTTAACCGAGATGAGCGACGCCGTCTCCGTCATGCCGTAGCCTTGCAGGACGGCGAATCCGAGCCGCCGCCAGAACTTGTCCGTCTTCTGGTCGAGCGTTGCGCCGCCGGAAAGGAACGCCCAGAATTTCCAGCCGAAACGGCGATGCACACGGCGAAACTTCCACCAGCGCCGCAAGAAGTTGGCACCCGCCATAGAGGTTAACAGCGTGTCCAACTCACCTTCCCGGCCCCGCGCGCGGTAGTCCCGCCTCACCCAATCGCGCAGCCCTTCGAGCAGGCGCGGCACCAGCACGACGACGGAGATTCGATTCTCACGCGCCCGGCGAACGATCTCCGCCGGGTTGAGAGAGTCTTGAAAGTGAACTTCACCGCCCAGCAGTTGCGGCACGAAGACGCCCATGAACTGCCCGAAAACGTGGCTGAGCGGGACGAGATTCAGAAACCGGATCGGGTGAAAGGGTCGCTCCCACTTGATGTACTTTTCGATCTCCGTTTCGAGCGGCCGAAGGTTCGCCAGCAGATTGCGATGCGTCAGCAGGACACCTTTCGGGGTTTGTGTCGTGCCGGACGTGAAGATGATTTCGACGAGCGTGTCCGGGTCAATGCCTTCTACCCGGTAAGGCTCGGCTGAACGGTGCGCCACGCTCGCCTCCAGTTCGTCGAGTAAAAGAACCGGACTCTCTAAACGTTCGAGCGCGCGAACATCCCGGCCTGCGAGCATTATCCTCGCATCCGTCTGACCCAGCACCGACGCGACGAACTCGGGGGCGCTCTCCCTGTCGAGCGGCACGACGACCGCGCCGCGCAAGAGGCAGCCCCAGAACGCCGCCACCCACTCGGCGCTGTTCTCACCGCACAACACGACGCGCTCGCCTCGCGCCACGCCCCGCGCCTCCAACTCGCGCGCGAACCGGCGCGCCGTCAGCACAACTCGCTCATATGACCAGCGTGCGCGGCGCAATCCGCGCGGGCGCACGATCATCGTCGCGCTCCCGCGACGCAGGTAATCGTCAAGGTAGCTGAGAACGGTTTGACGGCTCGTGTCGGATGGCGGCGACATCGCTTTGATTATTAGGGCTGCGCGCCGGGAGCACACGCGTTCGCAGAGAATGTCAGTTCGCGTTCGCAGAGAATGTCAGGATGGGCTGGGGCGTCTTTGACGACGAACCGGAACGGGTCTTCATCGCCCGCGCAGCCTGTCAATCGTGGCAAGCAGATGTCACCTTCACCTCAATTCCCCACAGCCCGTCTGCCACTTTCGCGGAGCCGGATTGTATAAGGATCGTGTGGAGAGCGCATCACGCGTCGCGGTGCAACGACGTGCAGTTGCCCTGCACGCGCCGCCCCAGTTTCGATAGCGAGTTCCCGCGTCCTGCGAGCACGGTGAAGCCCGTCGGCTCCGTCAGGAGTTCGATGACGCGTAGCTTGTCCGCCTTGTTCAGTCCCCGGTAGCGCGACAGGAGAGACGGCTTGTTGAGCAGCGTGTCCAACGGCACGCACAGCGGCTGTAGCTCAACCTCGACCTCATCGAGATCGATAAGATAACTCTCCTCAAGCATGTTGATGCCGTTCACGGCTGCCCAGTCCACGCGGCAGTCG
>DASQDV010000475.1:0-3868 GCA_035633995.1 Pyrinomonadaceae bacterium
CGCCCGCAGGCGCGGACGCTGCTCATCGCCACGCTGATCACGCTGGCGCTCTGGTTCCTGCCCTACACGGGCTTTCTCACCTACCCGTTCCGCCTCTTCGTGACCTTCATCCACGAGGGCGGGCACGCGCTGGCCGCCATCCTGACCGGAAGCTCTGTGCAAAGTCTGAGCGTCGCCATTGACGCGAGCGGGCTGACCGAGACGCTGACGCCGCAGGGCGGTTTCTTCTCGCGCTTCTTCATTTCCAGCGCGGGCTATCTCGGCACCATCGCTTTCGGCGCGCTGCTGCTCTGGCTCGTGCGCCGCAAGGTCAAGGCGCGCGTCGTGCTCGTCGGCTCCGCCGCGATCATCCTCGGCCTGACCGTCGTTTTCGGCTTCATCGCGCCGCTCACGAACCTGTCGCTGCAACCCTTCACGGTCATCTCGGGCGTCGCCATCTCGCTCGCGCTCTTGGCGGCGGCGAAGTACGCGGGGCTTCGCGCGGCCAATTTCCTCGTCGGCTTTCTCGCCGTCCAGTGCGTTTTGAACGCCGTGTTCGACTTGAAGAACGTGCTCTGGATGTCGGTCGCGTCCGACGCGCCGACCGACGCGATGAACATGGCGCAGGCAACAGGCATTCCCGCCCTCTTCTGGTCGCTCATCTGGATCGGCATCGCCTGCCTGATTCTGACGGCGGCGATGCGCGCCTACGCCGTCAGCCGCTCGCGCCCGAGCCAACCTGATCTTCCGTTTGAAGACCCGCTCGAAGTTTAGGAACCGCTTGTGAGCACCACGTTCGAGAGGCCGCCGGACGATTCAGCCGCGACGCTTGCGCTGAACACCTCCGGCGGCCTCGATTCATCCACGCAGATCGAAGCCGCAGCAATCATAACGACGCTCGGCGCGCTGCCGCTCGGCGCGCGTCTCGTCCTGCGCTGCCGCAAAGACTGGCGCACGGCTACAATTGTCGCCGTCGAACTCGAAAAGATCACGCTCTCCGTCTCTTCCCCGGCAGGGCGCACCTACCGCCTGCGCCGCCCGCCCGACTCGACGCTCACTTTCGACGGCCACATTCCCCTGCTCGACGCGGGCAAACCCTCCTGCTGGCGCGCCGGGCTGGCACGCTACGACGTGCGCTGGTAGCAGGCTTCTTCAGTTAGAAAAATTCACGCGGGAGGCGCCGAAAAGCGCAAAGAAGAAGGCACGAAGGAATTGGAGTTTTCGACCGCTTCGTGTTGTCTTCCTCTGCGTCCGTGCGCCTCCCGCGTGAGTTTCTGCTTGTGCCCCGTCGCCGTTTCGTTCGTGCGCCGAAACGGGTTATCATGTGTGTTTCGCTGGCACGCAAAATTGGCCGCTGTAGGTACCGGCGTTTGAAATAAAGCATGACTGAAGAAGCGATCACGGTGCGCGGCGCGCGCGTCAACAACTTAAAGAACGTAGATTTCACCATCCCCATCGAACGCCTGACGGTCGTGACGGGCGTTTCGGGTTCGGGCAAATCGTCGCTCGCCTTCGACACGATCTACGCCGAAGGCCAGCGCCGCTACGTCGAATCCCTGTCGTCCTACGCGCGCCAGTTTCTCGAACGCATGGACAAGCCGGACGTGGACGAGGTGCGCGGCATCCCCCCGGCCATCGCCATCCGGCAGAAGAACTCCACGCGCAACCCGCGCTCGACCGTCGGCACGCAGACGGAAGTTTACGATTACCTCAGACTCCTGTACGCGCGCGTCGGCACGACCATCTGCCGCGTCTGCGGGCGCGAGGTGCACAAGGACTCGCCCGATTCCGCCGCGCAGGAAACTCTCGGCGCGCTCGCCGAAGGCACGCGCTTCTACGTTCTCTTCCCCGCCGAAGCGGGCTTGCGTCTTGAAGCGAGCAGCGAGAACGGTGCGGGGAAGAAGAAGGGTAGCAAGGCGCGCGCGAAGAAAAGCAAGGCGGGCGAAGACGCGCCGGGCGCGCTCAGTCGCCAGATGGTGACGGCGCACGTGATGAGTTTGATGCAGCGCGGCTTCACGCGTCTCTACGCGAACGGCGAGACGATTGAGTTGCGTTCGCCCGACGACTACACGCGCGCCGATTTCGCTGAAGTTTACGTGCTCGTTGATCGTCTCGCCGCGCGCGCGGACGTGCGCAGCCGCCTCACCGATTCGCTCCAGACGTGCTTCATCGAAGGGCACGGCACGGCGCTCGTGCAGACGGCGGAAGACGTGCCGCGCACGCTGAAATTCTCCGAACGCTTCGAGTGCCGCTACGACGGCACGGTCTACGCGCAGCCCGAACCGCGCCTGTTCAGTTTCAACAACCCTTTCGGCGCGTGCCCCACCTGCCAGGGCTTCGGCAACACCATCGGCCTCGATCTCGATCTCGTCATCCCGAACCCTCTGCTCTCGATTGACGAGGGCGCGATTGAACCCTGGACGAAACCGCAGCACGAGTGGGCGCGCACCGAACTCAGGCGCTTCGCGCGCTCCGAAGGCATCCCGACCGACGTGCCCTATGCCGAACTCTCGCGCGCACACAAAAGCGCCATCGTCGAAGGCAAAGGACACTGGGCGGGCGTGCGCGGCTTCTTCGCGTGGCTTGAGACGAAAAAATACAAGCTGCATGTGCGCGTCTTTCTCGCCAAGTATCGCGGCTACACGCGTTGCCCCGAATGCAATGGCGGGCGTCTCAGGCAGGAGGCGCGCGACGTGCGCGTCGGCGGGCGCACGCTGCCCGACATCTGCACGCTGCCCGTCAAAGAGACCGCCGTGTTCTTCGAGACGCTCGCGCTATCGGATGAGCAAGCGGCCATCGCCGACAAGGTGCTCTTTGAAGTGCGCCGCCGTTTGCGCTTCCTCGTCGATGTCGGACTCGACTACCTCACGCTCGACCGTCTCGCTTCGACTTTGTCGGGCGGCGAAGCGCAGCGCATCCAACTCGCCACCAACCTCGGCTCGGCACTCGTCGGCGCGCTCTACGTTTTGGATGAACCATCAATCGGCCTGCACCCGCGCGACAGCGAACGGCTCATCAAGTTGCTGCACAACTTGCGCGACATCGGTAATACAGTCCTCGTCGTCGAACACGACGCGGACATGATGCGCGCCGCCGATCACAGTTTGGACGTTGGCCCCGCGGCGGGCGAACTCGGCGGGCGTATCGTCTTCGAGGGCGACTTCGCCGGACTGTTGAAAGATTCCGCGACACTGACGGGCAAATATTTGCGCGGCGAAGCGGAGATCAAAGAGCCGAAGCAAAGGCGCGCGGCGAAGAAAAAGCGCATCTCCGTGCGCGGCGCGAGCGAGCATAATTTGCGGGGCGTTGACGTGGACATCCCTCTGGAGATGTTCGTCTGCATCACGGGCGTTTCGGGTTCGGGCAAGTCAACGCTCGTCCACGACGTGCTGTTCGCGGGGTTGAAGAAGGAGCGCGGCGAATGGCAGGGGCACGTCGGCGCGTTTCAGAAGCTCGAAGGCGGGCAGGCGGTGGACGATGTGGTCTTGGTTGACCAGTCGCCCATCGGGCGCACGCCGCGCTCGAACCCCGTCACCTACATAAAAGTCTATGACGGCATCCGCGAAGTCTTCGCCGCGACGCGCGACGCGCAATCGAAAGGTTTAGACGCTTAATATTTTTCCTTCAACGTGCCGTGCGGGCGCTGCGACGTGTGCGAGGGCGACGGCACGGTGACGGTCGAGATGCAGTTCCTGGCCGACGTGGAACTCGTCTGCGAGGAGTGCAAGGGCACGCGCTTCAAATCGAACGTCCTCGAAGTGCGCTATCGCGGCAAGAACATCAACGACGTGCTCAGCATGACGGTGCGCGAGGCTCTCACCTTCTTCCGCGACGTGAACAAGATCGCCAACAAGCTGCGCGTGCTTGACGAAGTCGGACTCGGCTACCT
>DASQDV010000476.1:0-6091 GCA_035633995.1 Pyrinomonadaceae bacterium
AGCACCGACACCGACTCGATAACATCAGGATAGAGTGTCCCTTGCACCAGATAATCCACGCGCCCGAGTTGTGCGGCTTCTTCTTCAAAAATTTCGATGAAGATGTGGCCTATGATTCGACGCTTCTGCTCCGGGTCTGTAATGCCTTCCAGAGCCTGCAAAAACCTATGGGCGGCTCGTACCCCCCGGACATTCAACTTCATCTGTTGCTCGAACAATCGGCAAGTCGATTCAAACTCCCCTTCCCTTAAGAGACCCGTATCCACGAAGACGCAGACCTGCCGTTCGCCGATGGCTTCATGCACCAGCGCCGCCGCTACGGTCGAATCCACTCCACCCGACAGCCCGCAAATCACTCGCCCCTGCCCGACCTCTGCACGAATTTTCCGGACTTGTTCGTCAATAATAGCGCCGGGCGACCAATCCGCGCGCGCGCGACAAATCGTCAGAACGAAATTACTGAGCACCTGCGCGCCGAGAGGCGTATGGACGACTTCCGGGTGGAATTGCACCCCGTATATGCGCTTGCTTAAGCTCTCGAATGCATTAAGCGCCCCGCTCGTCACCGCCGTCGCGCGGAAACCGTGCGGCATGCGCGTGACGTAATCGCCGTGACTCAGCCAGACATCAATTTCTTCGGGCAGGCCTTCGAACAGAGGGCTCTCCGCTTCTACTATGGTCAGACGGGCATAGCCATATTCCCTGTTTTGCGAAGGGCTGACTTCGCCCCCCAGTTCTACAGCTAACAGTTGCAGGCCATAGCAGATTCCCAGTAGCGGAGAATCAACCTTATCAATAAATCCTTCGGGCAATTTCGGCGCTTTCGCATCATAGACAGAGGAAGGGCCGCCCGAGAGAATAATGCCCTTCGGCTGGAGGGCTTGGATTTTTTCTAAGGGGGTATTGAAGGGCAAAATTTCACAATAAACGCCGGTGTCGCGTATGCGCCGCGCGATGAGCTGGGTATATTGCGAGCCGAAATCGAGTATCAGTATCAAATCATGCTTTATTATTTCCACTTGATGGTCGTCCTCCGAGAGGTCTGCAACGCCGGAGGCGTTGATAGGGTTTCAGAAAGTTTGCATGCTAAGATAAATGGCATCATAACAGTACATTGTCAAAATTTCAGTTAATTTTAGCATTTGAGGCAAAATGCGCGAGCACAAACGAAATAATATTTATCTAAACATTTTGCGAGTCCTCAGTCTCCTGACCCTGTTTTTTTCCCCCTTTCCCCTCTTGGCGCAGGGGACGCCCTTCCCCGCAGAAACGGCAAGCGACGACCTTATCTTTTCCGTTCCGCTTGCGCTTCGCTGGCAATACGCTTCGAATAATATTATCGCTCTCTCGCCGACCTCTCATAATGGCTACATTTACCTGCCTCTGTCAGCCGGTGAGATTGTTTCTCTGAAGGCGACGGACGGTCAACTCCTGTGGAAGACTGAGATCGGGGGGGATTTTTCGGCCTCACCGGCTGCCGACGAGCGTGGCGTCTATCTGGCCTCCAAAACCGCCGACGCCGCTCACTCGCCCACAGTTTTACGCTCGACCGGAGCTATTCGTGCATTGAGCCAGAGTACAGGGATTACTTTGTGGATGCGTACGTTACATTTTCCCATCCAGGGAGGACTCGTTTCATCAGCTACCAAGCTGTTCGGCGGCTCGGCCGATGGGCGCATCTATGCTTTCAACACGACGAACGGGGAGATTCTCTGGGTCGTACAGCACACGAGCCCCTTCTCTTCCCATCCCGTCATTCATAACAAACGCCTGTACATAGGCAGTGAAGAGGGGACGCTTCTGGCGCTCGATGAATCTTCAGGAGCCATCCTCTGGCGTTATCGGACGCGCGGCGCGCTACGAGGTCCTATTGCGGTTAGCGATAACACGATATTTTTCGGGTCGGCTGATGGATACGTCTACGCTTTTAACGAGCTGCGTGGTCGCCTTCTCTGGCGACGGCGGACGGGCGCCGCCGTGCAAGCTGTGGTGCTCACCGGCAGCGGGATCGTAGCCACCTCGCTGGATAATTTCGTCTACCTGCTCTCGCCCCGACGTGGTGAACTCTTGTGGAAGCGACAACTCGCAGGGCGCATCGCAGCCCTCCCGTTGACCGATACGCGCAGCGCACTCTTCGCTCCGCTCGGAGGTGATGCCGCCATCGTGCTCTCCCTGCGGGACGGCAAACAGGTAAACACGCTGCCTGTGGGCGAAGACGGCAACACTTCGGCCACCTCTCTGCTGGTAGGCAATCTTTTACTGATCCCCACGCGCCAGGGGTTGATGGCCTTCGCTCCGTCCTCGCCGGACGGCAACCGCCCATAATCGACAACATGGTCAGGCGACGGCGACTTATTTATTTATCGGCTTGAAAGTCAGAGAGTGAAAAGTTGACGGGTGCGCGGAACTTTAGTGTTGAGTTGCGCCTCGATGCCGGAACAGGCCGGCCAGCCGCACCAGTAAGCCATAGATGATGTAGGACCCGACCATTAAGACCAGGACGTAGCGTGAATACAACCAGACCAGCATTCCCACCGCAGCGATGGCGAGGACGGCCAGACGCGTGCTGCGTCTTCCTACGCCCACGGTTTTGAAGCTCGTATAACGTACCGTGCTCACCATCAGCACCGAAAGCAGCGCAATCGCACCCATCAGCAGCCCGCTGTAAATCGCGCCCCTCTCTACGCCGTACAGCGAAAGCGGGGCGGGGGCGAAATGTACGAGCGCGGCGATAAAGCCTCCGGCCATAGGGATCGGCAGGCCGACGAAGTTTTTCTTGTCAACTTTGACCGTGCCTTCGGCCAGCACGCGTGGGCGAGTTGCCTGCACGTTGAATCGTGCCAGCCTGAATGCGCCGCAAATGAGAAACATGAAGGAAATAAACCAGCCCAACTTGTGGGCGTTGCTTCCGTCGGCGAAGGCCGAACCGTAGCCCCACGCATAGGCGAGCACGGCGGGCGCGATGCCGAAAGTCACCACGTCGGCTATCGAATCGAGTTGGACGCCGATCTCTGTGGTGGTTTTCGTCAGCCTCGCGATCCGCCCGTCCAACGCGTCAAAGACTACCGCCCAGCCGATTGCCAGCGATGCGTTGTCGAAGTGTGACTTGGCCTGTAACAGTTCCGCCTCAGTTCCGCCTTCAACTAACTGGAAGCCGCGCAACGCGCCCATCACGGCGAAATATCCCATGCCGATGTTTGCCGCCGTGAACGCCGAAGGGATCAGATACAGACCCTTGCGTATGCCGCGCCGCTCCTGCACGGGGGCCGGCGCATCTGTGGCTTCCAGTTGCGAGGCGCTCATGTTCGCAGCCTCCCGATGATGCTGACACCGCCCCGCACGCGGTCGCCGATACGCACGGAAACTTCAACCTCGGGCGGCATCACCAGGTCGGTGCGCGAACTGAATTTAATCAAGCCGAATCGCTCACCCAGATTCACCCTTTCGCCTTTGCGCTTCCAGCAGACGATGCGGCGCGCGAGCACGCCCGCGATCTGTTTACACACGATGGTCATCCGCTCGCCGCGTATGGTCAGGGCGTTCTGCTCGTTGACGACGCTTGCTTCTTCGCGCGGGGCGATCATAAAGCGCCCCTTCGTGTAGGAAACGTCCGTGATTTCGCCCGCGATGGGGGCGCGATTGACGTGGACATCGAAGACGGAGAGGAAAATACTCACGACTTTCGGAGACTGCGGATCGTCCGGCATCAGTTGGGCGACTCGCGTGACGCGCCCGTCGGCGGGCGAGACGATGATGTCCTGCTCGGAGAGCGGCGCGCGTTCGGGGTCGCGAAAGAAGTAGGCCATGAAGAGCGCGAGCAGCAGGAGCGGCACGGCGACGTACCAGTAGCCCGTGAGTGCGGCCAGGAGCGCCGCCGCCAGTGGAATTAAGACAAAGGGGATGCCGTCTCGTATCACGTTTTCGTCCAGTTCTTCCTTCGTATGGCAGGGAAATGAGAGAAAGGGGACGCGCGGCTTTCCACTCTGCGGCGTCCCCTTCCCCTAGCTGTCGAACCTGTCTGTGAACCTGCGCGCCATGTGTGCCTGACGACTCAATGCGCGGACTCCTCTTTTTTCTGGTAGCGGAGCATGATCTCGTGCATCTGATCTTTAACGGCCAGCTTCTTCTTCTTCAGAGTGATCTCTTCCAACTGCTCCTCGTCGTTCGGATAAGCGAGCGAGGTCAGTTCGCTGAGGCGCGCTTCGTAACGCCCGTGCTCGCGCGCCAGTTCGCGAAATTCCGGGTCGTTCATGATCAATTCTTCTCTCAAGCTGTCCGTGTTGGTCAATTCCATTTCGGGGAAGCCTCCTTTGTGGCAGATGCGCTCTGTTGTGGTGTGAACAAGTCGCGTTCGAGACAAGTTGTCGATGCCCTTCGCGCGTTTATGATTTCAATGGGAAAATGGTAGCTAAAAAACGCGCTTGAATCAAGTCAGAGGTTTGAGCACGGCGTTCATCAGCAGCGCGTCCTCCGGCGGATCGCGGTAATACTGCCGACGCCTGCCGACCACTTCAAAACCGTAACGGCGGTAGAGCGACTGCGCCGCGACATTCCCCGCGCGCACTTCGAGGATGGCCGTCAGCGCGCCCTGCCGCAGGGCATGCCGGACGGCGGCTTCCATCAGCGCGTTGCCGATGCCGCGCCTGCGTGCCGTTTCGTGTACGCCGATGTTGTTGATGTGCAGTTCACGCGCGGAGACGCGTGCGCTCAGGAAACCGTAGAGATAATGTCCCGTCAGTTGATCCGCGCGTGCCCTTCGCGCGACGAGCATGATCGCTTCCGGTCGCGATAGTTCAACATGATACGAATCCCAGCCCCACAGGCTCAGGCGGCACGCCTCCTCGATCTCGACAACCTCCAGCAGATCGTGCGCCGTCATCGGTTCAATTTGAAAATCGCAATGTTGAGGTTCGGTGGCTGGTTCTACACGCGACATCTCTCGTTCAACTCCGCATCTGACAGACGCACATAGAGGGCATGTAAATCTTCCGCGCCCCGCGCGTCTCCCTGCCTGTAATTTATTAATCCAAGCGTCGCAACCTGCGCCGCGTATGACTCGAACGGCTCTGCCAGCGTCCAGCAAATCTTATGCTCCGGCGCTCCGACATCACCGGCAGCTACGTTGTCATCGCGCCAGCCAATCCCCTTTTCATTTGCGAACTCGCGGAGCGCGGCCGCGTGTGCGTGCGCCCCGCCCCCAGCCCATTTCACTTCGCCGCCCCAATGCAGGGCTTTCTCCAGGAGCCTTGCGGGACTCAAATGAAAAGCCTCGCTTAACTCTTCAACCGCCCCCGCATCGTCAACTGATAACAACTGCGCGAACACCTCGCCGCGCCCGGCAGGCAAAGAGGCCAACACGCGCGGCGCATGGCCGCAGGCGGCGGCCAGAGCGTGAAGCGTGGGCACACCCGCGACAGGACGGTTCAGCGTCGAAGCGAAAGCCTTAATAGTCGCAATCCCTGATCGCAGACCCGTAAAACTGCCCGGCCCTGTGGCGACGGCGAAGAGGTCAATGCCGGACAGTTCGGTGGCGGCGGCCTTCAAGGTCTCGTCAATGTCCTGTAACACACTCGCGGTATTCTCCCTCTGCACGCGCCCGTGCGTGCGCGCGAGGACACGTCCGCCCCGCACGACGGCGACGCTTCTCACTTCGGTCGCAGTGTCGAGGCTCAGGATGAGCGGCGCGGCCGGGGCGCTCGTTAAACGTTCATCCCTAGACGCTGTGGCGCGCTCGCGCGCGATCTGACTTTCGCTTCTCAAGTTTGACATGCACAGGTATGCCGCGCGATTATAGGCGCGGCTTTCAATTCAAGCAAACAAGTTGGCTCGCAGTTGAGCTTTTCCACTCGGTTGTACTGATGAGTGTCCGCATAGGGATTCTGACCGCGGGCGGCGATTGTCCCGGTCTCAACGCTGTCATCCGCGCCGTCGTGCGCCGCGCACTGGTTGAAGACGCGCATGTATTCGGCATCAAGAACGGCTGGCGCGGCCTCATCGAAGACGACATTGCGCCTCTCACGCGCCGCTCGGTTTCCGGCATTCTCCCGCGCGGCGGCACGATTCTCGGCACGTCACGTACCAACCCGTTCGA
>DASQDV010000477.1:0-2172 GCA_035633995.1 Pyrinomonadaceae bacterium
CGCGCGCCGTCCCGACCTGCCGCCCGCCCAGACGGTGGCGGCACCTGCGCCGCAGGCGGCACGCGGCCTGACCTTCGCCGGAGACCTCTCGGTCGTCAGTATTTTCGACGCCGTTCAGGTCATCGAAAACGCGCGCCTGACCGGGACTCTCTCGCTCACGGGCGCGTCCTCCGCATCCGGCCTCATACGCTTCAACGAAGGCCGCATCGCCTCAGCCGAAAGCGGCGGCGAACGCGACACGGACGCGCTGCGCCGCATCGTCGAGATGACCGCAGGCGAGTTCGATTTCGAGAGAGTGACCGCGAGTTACCCCACGACGATTCAAGCCACCAGCAACACGAGCCTTCTCCTGAACGCCCTGCGCGAATTGGATGAAGAAAAGAAGTAGGGAAAAGGGTAAGCGGGAAAAGCAGTAGGGAAAAGGGTAAGGGATAAAGGTAAAAGGGAAGAAGATAGCAAACGCGCCTTCCGCTTCCCTTTAACCTTTACCCTTTCTCTCTGACTTTAATCCAGCAGGACGCGCGCCTTGAGGGCTTCGGCGCGTTCGAGGGCGGCGTGGAGGCGCAGGAATTGTTTATAGTTCTGGCTGCGTTTTTCGATGCGTGCGCGCTCGGAGCCGCTCAGATCGTTGAGCAGGATGAGGTCGAGGAAGTCGTAATAGTCGGGCGCGGCTTTGTGGGGCAGTTCGCGCGCGTATGAGGTGCGCGCGTTGTCTTCGGCGGTGAAGCCGGCGAGCGCGTCGAAGAGGTGATCGGTCGTCACGTGCGAGGCTTCGCGGGCGAGGCGTATGGGCAGGCGCAACTCGAAGAAGCGCAAGCCTTCGGGCGTCGTCACGGCGCGCAGAGACTTCGCGCCCTCGCCGTCGAAAGGCGAATCGGGGTCAACGAGTATGCGCAGGAGTCTGGGCTGGTCTTCGACGCTCACGGTGTCGAGCGCGAGTTGCACGCGGTCGGCCAGGAACTTTTCAAACTGCGCGTCGAAGGGGTAAGTGATGCGCCCCTGGCAGCCGACCGCTTCGCCCTCGCCCGCCGTGTCGTGCGGCAGGCGCGCGGGGCACTTTTCACACACGCTCGTCTCCGCCTGCATCCGCTCGATCTCCGTGCTCGAACGCTCGACGAAGCGCAGCTTCTCCTCCGTCGGTGCGGCCTGCTCGCCCGTCGTCACGCGCGTGTGGATGTTGCCGAGCCGCCCCCACGCGCGCAGGTGTTCCTCCGTGTAGCGCGCGCGCAACTGGCATGGATATTCAATCGCAAACTCTAAAGACAAACTGCCTCCCGCCCCGACAATTTCTCACGCGCCCGGTCTCACGTGCCGTCGAAGTGCGAGCGTATAATAACAAAGACACGGCGCGAGCGTTAGGCACAGCAGAAAGCGAACTTGCGCGAGCCTGCGCGTGTCTAGCGCCGCGCGACGCGGCAAATTTAAACGGCACGGAGTTTCCCCAAAATGGCGACCGTACTCTCAACCCCCGACGCGCGCGCGAAACGCACAGGCTCGCCGCTCTTTGACCTGCTCGCCTTCCGCCGCGACCCTCTGAAGTTCCTCACACGCATCGCGCGCGAGCACGGCGACATCGTTCATTTCCGCATCGGGCCGCAACACGCCCTTTTGCTCAATCACCCGGAACTCGTCCGCGATGCGCTCGTCACGCGCGCCGACTTTTTTCACAAGGGGCGCGCGCTCCAACGCGCCAAGCGCCTGCTCGGCGAGGGACTCCTGACGAGCGAGGGCGAGCACCACCGACGCCAGCGACGCCTCGCGCAGCCCGCCTTTCATCGCAAGCGCATCGAAAGCTACGGCGCGTTGATGGTTGATTACGCCGCGCGCGATAGTAGCCGCTGGCAGCATGGCGAGACGCAAGACATTGCGCACGAGATGATGCGTTTGACGCTCGCCATCGTCGGCAGGACTTTGTTCGACGCCGACGTTGAATCCGAAGCCGACGAGATCGGCCACGCGCTGACGCAAATTCTCGAACTCTTCCAGATGCTCCTGCTGCCCTATTCCGAGTATCTCGAACGCCTCCCGCTCCCCGCCAACCGCCGCTTCACGCGCGCCCGCGCGCGCCTCGACGCCGTCATCTATCGCATCATCGAAGAACGCCGCGCCGACGGCGCAGACAGGGGCGACCTGCTCTCCATGCTGCTCATCGCGCAGGACGAGGAGGAGGGC
>DASQDV010000478.1:0-1521 GCA_035633995.1 Pyrinomonadaceae bacterium
GCGTTCGACCTCTTCCTGCAATCCTACGGGGCACGCACGACGCGCCAGTTCTCGAAACTCAACGCGCGCGCCGTCGAACTTCCGGCGCGCGCCCTCAAGGCGCTGGCCGCGCGCGGCGAACTGAGCTTCGTCTCTCCCGACCAGGAGACGATTCCGGCGGGTCACATCTCGGAGACGACCGGCGCGGACGCGGTGCGCGGGACGAAGACGGCGAACGTTGCGCCGGGCTTGGACGGCACGGGCGTCGGCGTCGCCGTGCTCGATTCGGGCATCGATCAGGGACACCGCTCGTTTCTGAATAAGGACAACAAATCCCGCGTCGTCTTCAGCCGCGACTTCACGGGCGAGGGGCGCACCGACGACCCTTACGGGCACGGCACGCACGTCGCCTCCATCGCCGCCGGAAACGGGCGCATCTCGAACGCCGAGTACATCGGCATCGCGCCGAACGCGAACATCATCAACCTGCGCGTGCTCAACTCGAAGGGTCAGGGCACGACTTCCGGCCTGCTCGCCGCGCTCGACTGGGTGGCGGCGAATCGCACGCTTTACAACATCCGCGTCGTCAACATGAGCCTCGGCTCGCCGGCCATCGAATCTTACCGCAACGATCCGGTGTGCCGCGCCGTGCGTCGGCTGGTGGACGCGGGCGTGGTCGTCGCGGCGGCGGCGGGCAACAACGGCAGGAATAGTTCGGGGCAAAAAATCTACGGCCAGATTCACGCGCCGGGCAACGAGCCTGCGGCGCTCACCGTCGGCGCGTCGAACACGTTCGGCTCGGACGTGCGCTCGGACGATGGCGTCGCCAGTTTCAGTTCGCGCGGCCCGACGCGCAGCTACTGGACGGACGCGAGCGGCACCAAACGCTACGACAGCTTGATCAAGCCCGACCTCGTCGCGCCCGGCAACAAGTTGATCTATGCCCAAGCGGACGACAACTATCTCGTCAGGCAGAACCCGCAGTTGGACGCAGGCGTCAGCCCGGTTGATAACCGCCGCATGATGTTTATGAACGGTTCTTCGATGGCAACGCCGGTCGCCGCCGGAGCCGCCGTGCTGCTGTTGCAGGTCAACCCGAAGTTGACGCCCAACATGGTCAAGATGATCTTGATGTACACGGCGCAACCGCTCTCAGGCTTCAACATGTTCGAGCAGGGCGCAGGTCAACTAAACATCGAGGGCGCCGTCAGGCTCGTCAAACTCATTCGCACCGACCTGTCTGCGTTAACGCTCGTCGGCGCACCGTTGCTTACGACGACCGCGCCGCCCGCGCCGCAAACGACCATCGCCGGGCACACTTTCACGTGGTCGCAAGGGTTGATCATGGGTCGCACCTACGCCACCGGCGCAAACCTCGCCCTTAGGTACCAGAAGATTTATGCTCCGGGCATCATCTTCGGCGACGCCGTTATCTTCGGCGACGGCATCATCTTCGGCGACAACACGCTGCTCTCAAGCGGCATCATCTTCGGCGACAACGTGCTCACGAGCGACGGCGGCACGCTCGCCGACGGCAGCCCG
>DASQDV010000479.1:0-2991 GCA_035633995.1 Pyrinomonadaceae bacterium
CGGCGGCATGCAGACCACGCCCGGCGCGAGATACGCGCCGTCGCGGACGCTCGAACCGCCGGGCACGAGCCGCACGTTGTCGCCCACCGCGAATTTGTGAATCGGGTAAGTGTCTTTGTCGAAAAACTGGAGCGAGCCGTCAGCCGGAGACATGTCTCTGAGCGCGCCCATGCGAAAGCCCGCGAGGATGCCGCGCTTGACCCACGCGTTGACGCGCCACGAATTGTCTGCGGCTCGTTCAGCCGCGCGCGCCGCACCACTGTTAAGAGCGCCTTTGAATTCGGCGAAGAGTGCGAAGTCCTCTTCCGTGTAGTCGCCCGCCGCTTTGGCCGCGAGCGTTTCGATGCGTTCGCGCAAAGTTATCATCAAGCGTTCCCTCTGGCCGTCTGCTGCGTGAGCAATCCGAGTTCTTCCAGCACCTCGCGCACGCGCGCGCGGCTCTTTTCCTGAACCGGCACGAGCGGCAGGCGAAAGTTTTCCTCCAGTAAATTCATCAACTTCATCGCCGCCTTCACCGGCCCCGGACTCGACTCGATGAAGTTCACTTCCATCAGAGGCAGCAGGCGGAAGTGCAGCGCGCGCGCCGCGTCCCAATTGCCCGCGAGCGCGAGGTCGCAGAGGCGCGACATCAAATCCGGCGCTTCGTTTGATGCGACGGAGATGACGCCGTCCGCGCCGAGCGCAAGCAAGGGCAGCATCAGCGCATCGTCGCCCGAAAGGACGCGGAAGTTCTCAGGCCGCTCGCGCAGGATAGACATGATCTGCGAAAGGTCGCCGGAGGCTTCTTTGACGGCGGCGATGTTCTCCACGTCGCGTGCGAGGCGAAGCGCGGTCGGCGCCGTGATGTTCGACGAAGTGCGACCCGGCACGTTGTAGATAACGACGGGCAGCCCCGCGACCGACTCGGCCACCGCGCGAAAATGCGCGTAGAGACCTTCCTGCGTCGGCTTGTTGTAGAACGGCGCGACGACGAGCACGGCATCCGCGCCCGCATCCCGCGCCGCGCGCGCGTATTCGATTGCGGCGGCGGTCGAGTTGCTGCCCGTGCCCGCGATAACGCGCGCCCCTTCATGCCCGCGCGCCGCTTCGATTGTCAGGCGAATCACGAGGCGGTCTTCCTCCTCCGTCAACGTCGCGCTCTCGCCCGTCGTCCCGCACGGCACCAAGAGGTGCACGCCGCCCTCAATCTGTCTTCGAACGAGCGCCGTCATGCGTTCCTCGTCAACCGCCCCGTCCGACTTGAACGGCGTCACCAACGCCGTCGCGCACCCGCGCAGCCAATCAACTTTGAGTGTCATCGCTCACCTCTCTCAATCAGTGACAAGTGACGGGTGACAGGTGACAAGTTAAAACAAAAGAACTGTTTTGTTCTTGCTCGTCACTTGTCACTCGTCACTCATCACTATCTTATCTATCGCTTCGGAAAATTCGTAGACGCCGCGACGGTCTTTGATCCAGCGCGCGGCGACGAGCGCTCCGGCGGCGAAGCCTTCGCGCGAGCGCGCGGTATGCGTCAGCGTGATCTGATCAGCCGCCGAGTCGAAGCCGACGCGATGCGTGCCGGGGATGTGCCCGGCGCGTGTGGAAGCGACGGGGATGTCGCGCGCGATGTGCGCGGCCAGCACGTCGCGCAGCGTGATGGCCGTGCCCGAAGGCGCGTCGCGTTTGCGCGAGTGGTGCGCTTCTTCGATGAAGGGCGCGTAGTCGGTCGAGGCGAAGAGTTCGGCGGCGCGTGCGACGATGCGGTAGAAGAGATTGACGCCGACGGAGAAGTTTGCGCCGTAAAGAAGCGCGCCCGCGTGTGTCTCGACGATGCTGCGCGCTTCCGGCTCATGGGCGTTCCAGCCCGTCGTGCCTTCAACAATGGGGACGCCCGCGCGCGCCGCCGCTTCCACGTTTTTGAGCACCGCAGCGGCGACCGAAAAATCTACGACCGCGTCGTGGCCGCGCAAAGATTCGACCAGCGCGTCCATGTCGAGCGACGCCTCGCGCGAGGTGATAACGCGCCCGACCTCGTGGCCTTCCGCTTCCGCGAGCGAGCGCACGAGCTTGCCCATCGCGCCGTTGCCGATGATGGCGAGTCTCACTTGTAAGACGCTCCTTCCTTCGCCGAGTTTCGCCCCGCGACTAAACGTTGCTCGCCTTGTGCGGCCTCGCGCGCCAGCAATTCGCGCGCGAGCCTGACGTAGAGTTCGACCGCTTCGCTCAGTTCATCCTTGCCGATGCGCTCATGGGCGGTGTGCGCGTCGAGAATCGAGCCGGGGCCGAGCAGGAGCGGCGTGCCCCAGTTCGGGAGGTAGGGAATGTCTGTGGTGAAGCGCACCACCTCGCTCGCAAAATTTTCCGGCGCGAAGAGACGCACGGGTTCGGCGACGGAGAGGTATTCGATTTCGGCGCGACCGGCAACAACGCGTTCGAGTTCTTCTTTGACGCGCGCCCCGTCGGTCACGAGTCTGATTTGCAGTTCGGCTGAGGCGGCGGCGGGGATGATGTTGGGACGTGTGCCGCCGCAGAGCGTGCCGATGTTGCAGGTCGTCGCGCCGAAGAAGTCGTCCTGAGGCCACGCGATGCGGCGCACGTCTTCGAGCACGTCGAGCAGGCGTTCGATGGCCGACTCGCCGTGTTCGGGATAGGCGGAGTGCGCGGCGCGCCCGGCAGTCGTCAGGCGCAGACGCAGAGAGCCTTTCGAGCCGGAGGCAAGTTTGTTTTCGGTCGGTTCGCCATTGATGAGATAGTCGCACACGGAGGCGAGCGCGTGCGTGTTTGCGGCGCGCGCGCCGAGGCTGCCGAGTTCTTCGTCAACGGTGAACAGCAACCCGATCTCCTCGACTCCTTCGCGGCGCAGACGTTCGGCGGCGAAGATTTGCGCACTGATGATGCCCTTCGCGTCGCACGAGCCGCGCCCGTAGATATGCGTGTCGTCTTCGCTCGAAGCGATAACAGGCGGCACGGTGTCGATATGCGTGGAGAAAAAGAGGCGCGGCGCTGCCG
>DASQDV010000480.1:0-3491 GCA_035633995.1 Pyrinomonadaceae bacterium
CCTGCGGGAGGATGCGACAGTTGACTGTGGCGCGCGCCGTCTGCGGCAGGGCGTTGTCGGCGTGTCCGGCTTCGACGCGCGTGGCGACGCAGGTTGTGCGCAGGAGCGCGTTGTAATACGGCAACGCGGAGAGGCGCGCGATGGCCGCCCCCGCCGCCGTGCGCATTTTGGGAGGCGAAGCGTGCGCGGCCTCGTTCGCGTGCGTGCGCAATTCGGAGACGGCGCGCATGTCGGCGGCCATCTGCCCCGCCTCGATCTTCGACATGCGCGTGAAGTAGGAGCGCGTCACCTCGTTGAGGTTGACGGGGAAGTCGAACTTCGAGAGGCGGTCGAGTCCGGCGGCGAGACGGTAGATGGCGTTGTCCTTCTGCGGCAGCGAACTGTGCCCGCCGCGATTTTTCACTTCGAGGCGAAAACTCTGATAGACCTTCTCGCTCGCCTGCACCGCATTGAGCAGAGGCTTGCCCGCTTTGAGATAGCCGCGCCCGCCCTCGTTGATGCCGAACTCCGCGTCAACCAGCGCGCGGTGATCTTTCAGGAGCAACTCGACGCCGTTAAAGTCGCCCGTCTCTTCGTCGGTCGTTAAGGCGACGATGATGTCGCGGTCGGGTTGAAAATTTTCGCGCTTGAAGCGTATGAGGTTGGCGATGAAGATGGCGGCCATCGCCTTGTCGTCCATCGTGCCGCGCCCGTAGTAGTAGCCTGCGCGCTCTGTGAACTTGAAGGGGTCGAGTCCGTCCGACCAATCCTCTTTGCGCGCTTCGACGACATCAATGTGCGCGAGCAGAAGCAGGGGCTTGCCCGACGCCTTGGAGCTGCGATAGCGCGCCACGAGGTTGCCCTTCTTCGCGTTGCCTTGCGGCACGACGACGCGCACGTCTTCCGCCGCGAACCCTGCGGCGCGCAACCTCGCGGCCATCGCCTCCGCCGCCTGCGTCACGTTGCCGTGCGGGTCAACCGTGTTGATTTCAATCAACTCCTGAAAAATTTCGCGCAGGGCTTGCCGGTCGGAATTGAGCGAGCCGTCCTGCGCGCGTGCGACCGGCGACAACAACCCGGCCAGTAGCGAAGCGGCCAGCAGCAACAACCTGACGGCAAATCGAATTTTGAATTTGTGCATGGCTCTCTCTGAAAGCAAGAATTAAAGATTGATCCATTGCCTCATTTCTTCATTCATTCAATAAAACGATGAATCAATCCTCAAATTTCACTGTGCCGGAATCTCAATCGGCTTGCCGACGAAGATGGTCGGCGCGTCGAAGCGGCGGAGCGTCGCGTTCAATCTGGGCACGTCCTCGGTGAAGAACCTGTTGGCCTCCGTGAGCGTCGTGCGATAGCGCGTCTGCAAGGAGTTGTACTACTCGCGCTGCGCCGGGGTGGGCGCGGCGTTCGTCGCGTCAATGGCGAAGAACAGCCTGCCGACTTCGTCGCCCAACTGCGCGCGCCCCTGATTGATGCCGAGGCCGCCGCCTTCCTCCTGCTGCGGGCGCGAAAGCGTGCCGAGCACTTTATCAACGCGCTTCAAGCTGTCCGTAATCGCCTCCGTCAACTCTTTCGGAGGGTCTGTGAGGCGCTCCTTCACGGTCTTCTCGATGAATTGGAGCTGGCCTTTGATGCTGTCGAGCGCGCGCAGGTTATTGTTCGTCGTCGATTGCATGTCGCGCAATTTCAAACTCATGTCGTGCGTCATTTGCAAATCCGACGCGGGCACGCTGACCGTCGGGTCGAGGCGCACTTCGACGCGCCGCTCGACCGACTTGTCGCCGACAAACAGCTTGACGGTGTAGATGCCGGGCAGCACTTGCGGGCCGCGCGGCGCGCCTCCGCCGAGGGGCGTCTCTTCGGTCGTCGGCGGACGACGCACCTGCGCGCCGCCGTAGCGCAAGTTCCACGCGTAGCGATTCAGCCCGCGCTCTTTCGGCAGGCGCGTCTCTTCGAGGACGAGTTTTCCCTGCGCGTCGCGAATCTCCATGCGCACTTTCGTCTTCTCGTCGGGCTTCGTCTTGAGGTGATAGGTGATGAGCGCGCCGTAGGGCGGGTTCTGGCCGGTGAAGGGTTCGTCGCCGATGCCGTAGCGCGTGAAGCGCGTGGTGAAGCGCAGGGCGGGGCGGATGTCGAACATGTGCACGTCGCTCTGGCGCACCGAGTCGCTCCATTGCTGGATGGGCGTGGCGTCGTCGAAAATCCAGATGCTGCGCCCGTGCGTGCCGAGAATGAGATCGTTGTCGCGCGGGTGGACAACGATGTCGTGGACGGCGACGTGCGGCAGGTTCTTGAGCATTAAGGGTTGCCACGAGTTGCCGCCCGTGTAGGAAGCGTAGAGGCCGAGTTCCGTCCCGGCGTAGATCAAGTCTTTATTCTTCGGGTCTTCGCGCACGATCCAGACGTAGGCGTTTGCAGGCAGGTTGCCCGTGATGTTGCGGAAGGTGCGCCCGCCGTCCGTCGTCTTGAAGACGTAGGGGCGCAGGTCGTCGAGCATGTGACGGTCGAAAGAGACGTAGGCCGTGTCGGCGTCGGCGCGCGAAGGCTCGACGTGCGAGACGGGCGAGTTCTCGCCGACGCCCGCGATGTTCTTCGTCAGATTCGTCCAACGCTTGCCGCCGTCCGTCGTCAACTGCAACTGGCCGTCATCCGTGCCCGCCCAGATGTGCCCGGCGCGCAGGGGCGACTCGGCGATGCTGATGATCGTCGTGTAATACTCCGCGCCCGTGTTTTCAATGGCGACGGGGCCGCCCGCTTCGCCCTGTTTCGTGCGGTCGTTCGTGGTGAGGTCGGGGCTGATGGCCGTCCAGTTTTTGCCGAAGTCCGTTGACTTGAAGATGATGTTGCCGCCGAGATAGATCGTGTTCTTATCGTGCGGCGAGCGAATGATGGGCGAGTTCCAGTTGAAGCGAAACTTTTGATCTGCGGCGGCGCCGCCGAGTCCTTCGGCGTAAGGCGTGACGGCCTGCTGCTCGCGGTTGCGCATGTCCGTGCGGACGATGTTGCCGCCCTGCGATTCGGAGATGTAGAGTTCCGGATCGTCTTCGTGATTCAGAATGTAGAAGCCGTCGCCGAAATTAACCATGCGCCAGTCGTCGTTCAAAATCCCCGCCGGCTCGCGCGTGCGGCTCGGCCCCGTCCATGTGCCGTTGTCTTGCAGGCCGCCCATCACGTAATAAAACGGCTGCCGGTTGTCGGCATGAATTTGATAAAACTGGCCGAGCGGCATGTTGTTGACGTACTCCCACGTCTCGCCGCGATCATAAGAGACGGCGACGCCGCCGTCCTGCCCCTGCCACATGCGGCGCGGGTCTGTCGGATCGATCCAGAGCGCGTGGTAATCAATGTGCGTGCGCCCCGTGATCGAACGAAACGTGCGCCCGCCGTCAATCGAGACGAACAGGGTCGAGGCGATGGCATAGACGCGCTCCGCGTTCGTCGGATCAACTCTCACGTCCGTGTAATAAAAGCCGCGCGAGACGATTGATGCTTGATTCGAGACGCGCCGC
>DASQDV010000481.1:0-2536 GCA_035633995.1 Pyrinomonadaceae bacterium
AGACGACGCTCTTTCCCGATAACGAGCAGACTTTGGAAGCCGCGCGCGTGCTCGTTCGCGAAGGCTTCACGGTGCTCCCGTATTTCAGCGACGATCTCATCATGGCGAAGAAGTTGCTGGACGCGGGTTGCGCCGCCGTGATGCCGCTGGCCGCGCCCATCGGTTCGGGTCTCGGCGTGCAGTACCCGGCGACCCTCGCCATCAGGCGCGAGCAGTTGCCAGAAGCCCTCATCATCGTTGACGCGGGCGTCGGCACGGCGAGCGACGCGGCGAGTGCGATGGAACTCGGCGCGGACGCAGTCCTGATGAACACGGCGATTGCCGAAGCGCGCGACGCGGCGCAGATGGCCGACGCCATGCGTCTCGCCATACGCGCCGGGCGTCTCGCCTATCTCGCGGGGCGCATGCCGAAACGCCTCTACGCCAGCGCGTCCAGCCCGCTCGCGGGCGTCATCAGGTGAGCAATTTAATTTATGAGCAGCGACTCGCCCAAACCCTCCTTCAAATCCGTTGAAGTAAACATCTTCAATCAGGTTTACAGCCTGCGCACGAACCGCGACACGGAGCACATCAAGCGCATCGCCGGACTCGTGGACGAGCGCATGCGGCTTATCTCCGCTCATGCGACGGCGCACGACCTCGCCAAGATCGCGATCTTCGCCGCACTCAATCTCGCAGACGAGTTGAGCGACACGCGCGAGCACTACGAGAGAGAGTTTCAAAGACTACTCACGAACGCCCCAGCTGCGGCGGCGGACGGAGGAGAAGAGACCGGGCGCGCGGGAGAACCGGAGCGCGTCGAAGAAAACGCGACGGAGGAACCACGCAAGTCCGAAGATCGGCAGTCGTGGTTCGAAGATATTTTCGACGCGCCGGAATCCGAAACCGCGAGAAACCGAAGCGAACGCCTGAGCAGCAAAGTCTCCGCCAAACTCCAAAGCCTCCGCCAGCCGCCCAAGCAGGAAACCTCCTTCGCCATCGAAGACGACGATTAAGAGCAGTGACGGATGACAAGTGAAAAGAAAGCCTCGAATCGTAAATAGAGAAAACAGGATTCCTTCTATTCACGATTGACGATTCACATTTTACTTGTCACTCGTCACCCGTCACTCGTCACCCGTCACTTGTCACTCGTCACTCACCACCCATCACTGCTCTTAAGGATTCGCCGCTTTCGGGCTGACGCTTGAAGCCGTGCCGTTGCGACGAAAATCCGCCGCGTTGTTGTTCGTGTCCGCGCCGTCGGGGCTGCGTATGAGATCGTTCGTCGTCCCGTTGGTGAAGACGAATATCGAGCCTTCGCCGAACGTGTTGAACGGCATGGCCGGTGGCGTCGTGCCGCTCTGATACGCGAGTCCATCCAGACGCACCCCGTCGATCTCGATCTTGATGCCGCCCGTCGTGTTATTGAGATCAAAATTGCCCGCGCCCGCGTCGAAGTCCGCCTGAACGCCGAAAGTGTCCGCGCCGTTGGCGATGAGAAAATAGCCGTGCGGCTGAATCAAAAATCTCGTGCCCGGTGCGCCCGCGAGCGTTACGGACAGCGGGGTGTTCGCGGAGCCGGACGGGCGGAACGTGACGACGAGGCCGGTGATGTCGAGCGTCCGGTCGGTCGGGTTGAAAAGTTCTACGAAGTCTCTGCGCGTTTGCGTCGTCGAGGAAGCGAAGGCGACGAGCGCCTCGTTGATGATGACCTGACCTGCGGAAGGCGCAGGCGGATTCGTGACGGTCAACATGGCGGGCTCGCTCGTCGCGCTCGCGGACGAAGCGCGCACCTCGCACGTCCCGGCCGCCCTGCCCGTCGCCAGCCCGTTCGCATCGACGGTCGCAACATTCGCGTCGCTCGTCGCCCAGGTGAAAGCGACGTCCGGTATCTCCTGATTATTTTGGTCGAAAGCCCTCGCAGTGAACTGCTCCGTCGCGCCCACGCCGATGGTCGCGGACAACGGCGCGACTTCGATCCGCGCGACGGTCGGCTGCGGCGGTGGATTTACGGTGAGCGTCGCCGCAGCCTCTCTGCCGCCCGCGCGTGCGCGAATCTGCGCGTTGCCTGCCGACACGGCGCGGGCAGTCGTAGTTGCTCCGGTCGTCGGCGCGACGGACGCTTTGCCCGTGTCGCTCGAATCCCAGACGAACGAAACGTTCGGCACTTCAAATTCAACCCCGTCGAGCACTGCGAACGCACGCGCGGCGAAACTTTGAGACGCGCCGATCTCAATCGTTGCGGATTCGGGAACAACCGACACGCGCGAGATGGGAGGCGATTCGAACGGCGTGCCGTCGGCGCGTGTGCCGGGTGAGAAGGCGCGCGTCGCCGCGTCGCGCACGAGCGTGTGAGCGACGAAGTCGCCGCCCGTCGAATCCGTCCCTGCGTCGGGCGAGCGCGTCAACGATTGATCGCTTGGCGCGGGAGGCGCGCTCGCCGCGCCCGTGCCGTAGCTTTGCGTGGCGATTGTGATTTCCGTATCGCCGACAGGAAGTTTGAGCGTGACCGTGTCGCCCGCGTCGTTCAGACCGAGCGCAGCGGCGTTGAAGA
>DASQDV010000482.1:0-9534 GCA_035633995.1 Pyrinomonadaceae bacterium
GCTCGACCAGATGGTCTCGGCCTACTCGGCCTTCCCCAACAAGGGCGTGCGCGTCGAAGACCACCTGATCCGCAGCGTGCTCGACCGCGACGGCGTCGTCCTCGAAGAATGGGAGAAGACGACCTACAAGGTGACGAGCGAATACGTCGCTTTAACGATGGTTGAATTGATGCGCGGCGTGGTGACGAATGGTACGGCGACCGCCGCAGGCGCAGTCGGCGTTCCCTCGGCGGGCAAGACCGGCACGGTCAACGACCACACGGATGTCTGGTACATCGGCTACACGCCGACTTACGTGACGGGCGTGTGGATGGGCTACCCCGACCGCAAGCGCAATCTCGGCCGCGACATGACGGGCGGCCACGGCGCGCTGCCCATCTGGGTCAACTTCATGAAGGATTTCCTCAAGGACAAGGAGAAGGAGAACTTCGAGAAAGCGCCGAAGATGCCCGAAGACATCAAGGAACTCTACCAGCAACGCCAGCGCGAGATGAGCGAACAGCGCGCCGCCGAGATCGCACAGACGCGTCTCCAACGCGGCGACGAACGCAGCACGCTCCCCGCAGCCTTCTCCGAACCTAACCTCGAACAGATCACCCTGCCCCCGCCCGCCGGAGCCTCCGGCGCTTCATCATCCGACGGCAACGCCGACACGAGCGGCAGCGCGCCGAAACGAGCCGAACCCGTCGTACCTAACCGCGATGACGACACGCCCCCGCCCGCCGCCCTAGCGCCCGCCACGCGCCCGCGCGAAGTGGAAAACAAAAAGAAGGGCAAGAAGGGCACCGACGACCCGGAATAGCAACAGCGTTAGGGCAAAGAGAAAAGGGGAACGGGTGAGGGAAAAGACGAGCGCATTGTCGCTTTTCCCTTGCCCCTTCCCCTTATTCCCCTTGCCCTCAACTTACCAAAGAAGCTTCTCAAGATAATAAGGCAGCATCTTGCGCCACCACGGCCAGTCGTGGTCAACGTCGTGCCCCCAGAGTTCCAGCTTGTGCGGGATGCCCTTCGCCGCCAGCACCGACGCGAGTTGGCGGCTGCGCTCCGGCGCTTCGTAAGCCCCCTGCCCCGACACGATGTAGATCGCGTCGGCCTGCCGCAGGATGGGCAGGTAATAGTCGTCGTTCAAATTCGGCAGGTACGACATCGGGTTGTTGAAATAGACGTTCTCGTCGTGATAACCCTGCAAGTAGGAGCGCACATCGTAACTGCCGCTCAAAGCGATCACGCCGCGCAGCAGATCGGGATGACGAAAGTAACTGTTGGCCGACAGAAACGCGCCGAGCGACGCGCCCGTCACCAGAGGCCGCTCGCCCGAATCGTGCCGGATCAAAGGCAGCACTTCCTCCGTGATGTACGCGTCGTAGCGCGACAACAACTCGGCCTTCCACTGCGGCGAAGCGTCGTCGTTCAATAAGCTGTAGCGATTGACGCTGTTGATCGAATAGACCCTCACGCGCCCCGCCTCGATCAAATAGCGAATCGCGTCAACCAGATGAAAACGTTCGTACTCAAGATAATCGGCGGCTGCCGTCGGAAACATCAATAACGGGTAGCCGGCGTGGCCATAAGCCACGAGCGGCATCTCCCTCCCCAGACGATGACTGTACCAAGCCGTGGTGCGTCTCTCCATAGACCCCTCTCACCTGCCTCGCGCTTCCCGCGAATAAGATTAACGAGCTACACTGTCCTCTGCGTTTGAATTGCGGCGACAAATAATCCCTCACTTCTCGTCCGCGCGCAAGGTGCGCCCGCACCCCGTCGCCCCCGCAGGCGCTCGCTTGACGCTCCCTCAAACCTTCTGCTATAAAAATCCACTCGCGCCCGGCACACCCGATTGCCACGCCGCCGCGTCCAACATTCCGCAGTAGCTCAATGGCAGAGCATTCGGCTGTTAACCGAAGGGTTGTAGGTTCGAGTCCTACCTGCGGAGCCAATTTCTTCAATGAGATACGGGCAGCCCACAAGCTGCCCGTTTTCACGTTTCCCGTTATTTTTTCCCGTTTCGCACTTCTGCGCTTCGTTGTGCTGCTAGAGCAATATAAAGTGATACCGTCGCCATACCATGCTTACAAGCGACGCCATCGCGTGCCTTACATGCACAATCAACAACTTTCTGGCCTCTGTCTCGATAGCAGCGCACCAGATAAGGGTTTCATCTCAGCAACTCACTATTGCCCTCCGCCGTTGCGGAAGGCGGGCTGAAAAACGTTTGCATTATTCGTTCGACCACTTTATGGAAGCACTTCTTCGAGTATTCGTGCGCGGTCGCCTGGAACTCTTCATATCCATCTCGTCCCAGTCATGCTGATGAGTCATTGACGCGGAAAGCTGCTTGGGGGGTTCCACAGGCAGCAACATTTGAGTAGGCACACTGACCATAGGGTGTGACAGTGAACTCGCGGGTTCTTTAACCGGCATAAACCGATATGGCGAGCGAAAACCACGCCGCATGATAGTCAACGTCTTATAAGTTCCTACAAGTTTTTGCGATACCGAGAGCCACCGCATTCTCTTCCCATTGTGCATTAGTGTATCCGCGCCCGACTGTTGCTCCTCAGTCATAAAGGCACGTTCAACTGTCGTGCTACCCGTGTCGCACAAGATCAAGTCACGGTAGGAAGAAGGGCTAGACCAACATACTGAAAACTGATTGTCGTCCTTCTCCCAAAGGAGAGCCACTATTTCACCCTGAACGATTCTTGTAACGCAACAAAGCAGCGACTGTAGCGATACTTCGTACCGATCACAGAGAGTGGTCAAAGCCTCCGGGTCAAGACCAAACTTCTTCAGGTCTTCGCTAATAACGGAACTGGGCATCAATAGTTCAGCAGCGAAAATATTGCAAAGAAGCTCTTCCTCCGCATCCTCTGTGCTCAATTCGGCGCACGAAATAAAGCCTTTCAGGGCTTTTCGAATAACATAATGTCCGATCTCATGGGCTAGCGTGAAATTTATTCTCCGCAGCTTATGGTTATTCAAATAGCCTCGTTGTTTACGAAGAACAATTCGGGCGCCGTCTTTCGGATGGTCTATGAATACTCCCTCCGCTTCGATATCGCCATACTCAACCTCGACATCAAGTAGATTGGCATACTCAAGAGGGCTAAAAGGCGGGCCAACCATGTGCATTTTATAACGGTACAACAACTCTACGGCGAACGACTTCACTATCAGTCGCGGCTCTTGATTGCCATACAAACTGGATAGCGCAGTGCACACGGGTCCCTGTAAGCGGGTTCTTCTCTTCATAGGTCTTCAGCCCCTAGCCATCCGCGCCCGAATTCGTTCCTTGAACTCATCAACTGATGGAACCGCCAGAGAACGCCTGGGGCCGAGGGTCGCGGTCGCCTGGTGCGCACGCTTCCAATCCAGAATTTCGGCGACAGCGGCCTCATGGATGCGACGTGAAAAATTTTCATCATTGCTGAAGTCGAATTCGAGGCCAGCTATGGCCTTGCTCCAGTTGACGGTTGCGATCTCTCGCTCTTCTTCTGAAGAAACATCTTGGCTATTTAACTGAGAGTCCAAGAACCTTCTGACTTTGATTCCGAAGTAAGAATCTATCAGAAAGGCAGTTGTCGCCTGAACGATGTCAGCACCATTGTCTATGTAATTTTGAACAATGGCCGGGGTCGTTGCGCCGCCTATTCCGATAATTCCTATGTCTTTGAAGTTTTCTTGCGCCCTGATTTTCGCAAGGCTGCGAACACAGTTTAATCCATACCTGTGGATGGGAAGACCTGATAAGCCGGCTTTCAATTTCGGCATGCCGAATGCCGGTTCTAACCCACCCTGCCCCTCGCGCAACCCTTCGACTGGCACAGTATTTATCGCTGAATATCCGTTGACGTAAGGAGCAGTCCGAACCACGAACTCGCGAAGTTCTCTTTCTTTCAGGAAGCCGATTTTCAGAATAATCTTCGCGCTCCGAGCCACTTGTCGGATTGCCTTGCAGATTCTTTCCACCAATGCAACGTTATGGAAAAGCTCCCCCTCCATACCGGTACAATTTGGACAGCTACAATTCACCTCGAAAATTTCCGCCCCTGCCTCTAACCCTTGTTCAACAACTTTGACGGTATCTTTAATCAACACATCCTCAGAGTCAGTCCGTTTCGCCGTCCCGACCACAGAGAGGATTAGTAACTGACCCTCTTTCATGTAACTTTTGGCCGCACGAAACTCCGTTTGCCAAACCTCCGGAGACGGCGAAGGCATGCCGAACCTATTCATAGCTCCATAAGCTGCCTTATAGACCTCCGGGTTGTCTCCAACTACTACCCGGGGGAGGCTTCGGTTTTCCGGGTCGAGTACCGGAACGGAGTCTGAGCAAAAAAGGATATTCGGGGGCAGGTGCGACCTAAAGTTGCTCGAACGCACTGTTTTATACGTAAGCACATCACCGCCTGCGTGCGCTAAAAATCTGACTCTTTGCGGCGTTGAAGTAATGACCGAAGCTGACGCACCGAAGCGCGAATTTAACGTGTAACCTAAAAAAGGAATGGAGTGATTGCGTAAGGGCGCTCCAAGGGAGACCGGCATTCCGGGATCGAACTGCAAATTCTCTTCAAATGATGCCTTGGTATTCCAGAGTTGTGGCGCTTGGGCAAACAGTTCGGGTTCGATGCCCAGGTCGCGCGCAGCTTTTATAATTTGCTCGATGTTGCCTTGATGAACTCGATGAAGTCCGTCTTCAGTTTTACGAAGCCAAGTCCTCAGAGCCCTCTCCGTGACACCTATCTTCGACGCGAGTCTCGCCACACTGCCCACACGACCTTTCATTGTGAGCAGGAGTTCCGCCAGTTTTAATTCCGAATGCATAGTTAAAGCCTCCATACCAACCGCGAGAGAACTGTACGTCTAATTAATGCGCTAATCAAGAGACTTGCCATGTAAATATTTATTCCGGAAATACATCGGAAATTGCATGTCAGGTGATCTTCCGAAATCAGCGGAACCTGACAATATCCCGGCCATTTCTGTTTGATCTTGTTACTCAATATTATCTGGCAGAAATAAGGTAGGTATTATTGTTTGACGGTAACATCCTGTAATTTGTTGTTCTTTTAATACTTGTAGACGGCAACAACCATTTATCCCATCATGTAATCGGAGGGGTAAACATGCTCACACAAATAGTCTTGGTGCTTCTCGCAATAGCAGTACTTATTCTAGCTGTAGGGCTTTTCAGACAGTTAGAATGGCTGAGGAAAATTATTAACGCGCTATTATTAAGAAAACCCGTACAGGAGCGAGATGAGTTGGAGTCGCTTGAGAGCGAGCGGTGGTTGAATACCAGCCGGACAATAAAGTCGGTTTCTCACCTGCTCAAAGAGGCTATGGTTGAAACGGCCACGCCCGTCAAACAGCCTCGAAAACAGCCCGTTAGAAAACATAAACGCCGTTCAAAGTGACAAAAACGGCGTGCGCCCCCAGAAAGGCTCGGTAGTAAGAGTAACAACGTTAAAGGGATGCCTCAGAGGCGGCTTCCTCAATTCACGCGAGGTCAATTCCTGCGAACCGAAGGGTTGTAGATTCCTACCTGCGGAGCCAATTTTTCAGGATAAGATAACGGGCATCGTCCGGATGCCCGTTTTGCTTTATCGCCCACATTGACAGAGACGTTAGACCATGCGGTATCTCGTGATTCTTACTAATAAGACAGTTGCATTGAACTCGTGCGGCAGGGTTCTTATTTTTGGCCGCAATTAAATTCGAGGGTCGAAGCGGCGTTGGCTATCTTCCAGCCGGAGGCGGTGCGGACGAGGTGGAAAGAGTTGGTGCCGCAGTGCGAGAATTTATCGCCGACGTGGAAGGTGTAGCGACCGAAGACGAGCGCCATGTCGCCGAAAATTTTGACTTCCGGTTGCGGCATCCGCTCAACGAAGTCAGGGGCTTTGGACTCGGAGATCATTTTGGCGAACGCGGCGGCGGTGAAGACGCGCGTTTTGGGCAAGCCGTCGCCCGTGCGTGGTTGGTCGACGGCGACGAGTTGGCCTTCGGGCAGGAACAGGGCGCGGATCGCTTCCGCGTTTTTCGCGCGCATCGCCTCGAACAGTTTATTCGCGACGGCGACGGCTTCCTGTCCGGCGTCGTTCCGGGTAGCAATTTGCGCCGCCGCCGGAGTGTAAACGGCGAGCGTCAGGAGCGCCGACAACAAGAGTTTCTGCATCATCAATAAGAGTTGCTTCAGTTGCTTCAGTTGCTTCATAGGCCTCTATCTTGCTTCGTGTTTCTCGTCGAGCGCGTGCCGGAGACGTGGGGCGATTTCGTCGAGCGTGCGGTCGAGTTCTGTTTGCGTGAACCAGCGGCCTTTGAGCATCACGCCCGCGCGCCGTTCGGTGTGCGAGATATTGTCGAGCGGGTTGGCTTCGAGCAAAACGAGGTCGGCGCGTTTGCCTCGTTCGACGGTGCCGGTCTTGTGCAGTGTGCCGAAAAACTCCGCCGGGTTGCGCGTGGCGGAGGCGAGCGTCGCGTAATTCGATAAACCGGCTTCGTTCAGCGCGCGCAGTTCGCGGTGCAGCGTGTAGCCGTAGAGCAAGAGCCATTCGGGTGTGTCCGAGCCTGCGAGAATTTTGCCGCCCGCGTCGTGAATCGCTTTGACGATCTTGTTTCGGATGGCGACGTACTTCGCGCGCCGTTCGGGCGACGCCCACTGCGCCTGATACCTTTTGTTGTAAGCGACCCACAAATCAATCGTCTTCTGCGGGTAGAAACGTATGTCGGGTTGCGCCCTGATCGATTCTTCGGTGCGCCCGATGCCGAAAGTTGATTTGAAGAGATGCAGCGTCGGCACGGAGAAAGGATTTGCACGCACGGTGGCGCGTGCGATTTCGGGGATTTTGTTTTCGTCCAGAACGTCGAGGCTCTCCCAGTTTTTCGGTTGATAAATGTAGAGGTCGGAGACGGAACCTTTGACGGGCGAATTTTCGGGCAGCAGGGCTTCGAGGTAAGAATCGAGATGCTCGATCTGCTGCCGCGCTTTGAGCGCGCGTTGGAGTCCGACCGAGCGACTGTCGGCGTGGCCGACGACGCGTATCTTTTGCCGCGCGGCTTCCCCGACTATCGCCTCGTAAACTTCCGGCTTGAGGAACGTCGTCATCTTCAAATAATCGTAGCCGTCCGCCTTAGCCTTGCGCACCGCTTCGCGCGCCTCCGCTTCGTTCGTGACGACGTATGCGTTCGTCGCCTTGCGACCGCTGAACTGCGGACTCGCCGCGTAAATCGTCGGCGCGAGCAACTCGCCCTTCGCGCTCTTCGCGCGCAGCGCGAGTTGCTCCGGCGTGCCCGTCATCAAGCGAATCGTGGTGACGCCCTGCGCCAGCATGATCTTGAATTCGTCTGCGGCCAGCGCGTCCGGGTATTCGTCGTCGGTAAAAAGATGGACGTGCATGTCCGCGAGGCCGGGGATGAGAAACTTTCCCCGCCCGTCAATTCTCTGCGCGCCTTGCGGGACGCGCACTTTTCGCGCGTCGCCTATTTCGGCGATCACGCCGTCGCGGACGACGACGGTTTGATTCGCCAGCACGCGCTCTCTGTCCATCGGGATGACGTTGACGCCGACGAAAGCCGTCGTGTCCGAGGCGGGCGCGGCGGCTTGCCCGACCGCCGCCAGAAGCGTTGACAGGATTGATAACACGAGCATCTTTTTCATCTTCCGAACCTCGCTGATACTGTGTGAAAAT
Organism: Pyrinomonadaceae bacterium; assembly: GCA_035633995.1. Classification (GTDB taxonomy): domain Bacteria; phylum Acidobacteriota; class Blastocatellia; order Pyrinomonadales; family Pyrinomonadaceae; genus JAIVJZ01. The sequence goes on from DASQDV010000482.1 coordinate 7,689, forward strand.
TTTGAAAAGCTGTAACTTCGTGCGCGCCTGTTCGCGTCGCACCGTTAATCGCGTCGAGCCTCGTGCCTTCTTAACGTGTGAGCCGCCTGCTTAGTTTCAGACGAGCGAGAACCGATCCATTCTGATAAATGCGCGGATTCATTCTTATGGATTAAGGCGAGAGGGGCGGCGCAACTGAGAACATGATGGCCGGAATTAATCGGACTGCTAAAGCGCGCATGCGGGAATATTCCGCATCTAAAATTCTGCGGGGAGGACTAAGGGATGAGCATGATACAGGTTCTCGGACTGGCACTCGGCGCGGCGTGGACTTCCGGCCTCAACTTGTACGCCACCATCGCAGTGCTGGGATTGCTGGAACACTATAAACTCGCACATTTGCCCGGCGGTCTTCACGTGTTGGATAACCCGCTGATTATCGGCGTGGCGATATTTCTTTACGTCGTCGAGTTCTTCGCCGACAAGATTCCCTATGTGGATACGGTGTGGGATGCGGTGCACACGTTTATACGCGTGCCTGCGGGGGCGGTGCTGGCGGCGGCGGCGACCGCCGACATCAGCCCTACGGTGCAAGTCCTCGCGCTGCTGCTGGGAGGGGGGCTGGCGCTCTCGACTCACGGAACGAAAGCGACCCTCAGGGCGGGGGCTAATTTGAGTCCGGAGCCGCTGACAAACTGGGCGCTCTCTTTGTTGGAAGATGTGCTGGCCGTCGGCGCGGTGGTGTTGGCCGTCGTCTATCCTGTCGGAATATTCGTGGTCATACTGATCTTTCTTCTGCTCTTGGTCTGGATTTTGCCGAAGGTGGTGCGACGCGTTCGTCGCATGTTAAAGGCCGCCGCGGATTTCTTCAGAGGCCGGACGCTGGAAGCACGCTGAGTTCATTCGTGCCCCGCCGCAAACACACGCGGACTGTCGAGCCTCGGTCAGCCGCTGTTATTTGCGCCCGAGGAGAAAGTAGGTAGGCATGTCGCCTTTGCCTTTGACGTTGATCGTGCCGCGCGCTTCAAAGAGGTAAGAGTCGCGGAGGCGTTCGTAAGTTGAGGCGGTGACCTGAATGCGACCGGGCGTGCTGTGAGATTCCATGCGGCTGGCGGTGTTGACGGCGTCGCCCCAGAGGTCGTAGATGAACTTGGACGTGCCGATGATGCCGGCGACGACCGGCCCCGTGTTGATGCCGGTGCGGATGTCGAGCGAAGCATTGCGTGCGCGGTTGAAGGCGGCGAGCGCCGCCTGCATGTCGAGCGCCATTTCGGCCATCGCTTCGGCGTGGTCGGCGCGGCGTTCGGGCAAGCCCGCCGCGACCATGTAGGCGTCGCCGATGGTCTTGATCTTTTCCAGCCCGTGCCGCACGGCGAGTTCGTCGAAGGCGGAGAAGATTTCGTTGAGCAGGTAGACCAACTCGACCGGCGTGATCTGCGCGGACATCTGCGTAAAGCCGACCACATCGGAAAAGAGGATGGTGGCTTCCGTGAAACTTTCCGCGATGATGCCCTGATCTTCCTTGAGGCGTTCGGCGATGGCCAAGGGCAGGATGTTCAGTAGCAGCCGCTCGGACTTTTCGCGCTCGACGCGCAACTGCGCGAGATATGCCTGCTCTCGATCCCTCAGGCGCTTCTTCTCCAGCGAAGCCTCGACGCGCGCGCGCAAGATCACCGGGTTGAAGGGCTTCGGCAAATAGTCCTCCGCGCCCATCTCGATGCAGCGGACGATGCTGTCGATCTCGCCGAGCGCGGAGATCATGATGACGGGGATGTCGTGCAACTCCGGCGACGCCTTGAGCCGTTCCAAAACCTGATAGCCGTTCAAGCCCGGCATCATGATGTCGAGCAGGACGAGATCGAACTTG
>DASQDV010000483.1:0-4578 GCA_035633995.1 Pyrinomonadaceae bacterium
GTATTCTTCGGAAGAGCCGGTCTTGATCGTGCCCGAAGTGTTCATCGAAAAAGTTGACGACGAATACGAAATCTATTTCGCAGACGACGGCAGCCCGCGCCTGCGCCTCTCGAACAGCTACCAGCAGATGTTGGGGCAGCCCGACACGTCGAAAGAGACGCGCGACTTTATTAAAGACAAGATGCGTTCGGCAGTTGATCTCCTGCGTAACATAGAGCACCGTCGGCAGACGATCTATCGCGTCGTCGAGTGCATCGTGCATCGCCAGCGCGAATTTCTGGATAAGGGCGTGCAGTTCATCAAGCCGATGATGCTCAAGGACGTGGCCGAGCAGACGGGGATGCACCTGTCCACGATCTCGCGCGTCGTCAACCGCAAGTGGGCGCACACGCCGCAGGGCGTCATCGAACTGCGCCGCTTCTTCACCGAAGGCATGACGAACGAGGACGGCGAAGAAGTTTCGACGCGCATCATCAAGTTGAAGATCAAGAAACTGATCGAGGAAGAAGACCCGCACAACCCCATCACGGACGATCAGGTGGTGAAGATTTTGATGAAAGACGGCATGAAGCTGTCGCGCCGCACGGTGGCGAAGTATCGCGATCAAATGCAGATTCCCGGCTCGCGCGAGCGCAAAGCACCGGTTTAAATCAAACGATGAAGTGGGAACGATGAACGATGAATGAAAAGCAGAAAGCGGAAAACAGAATTCAGAAGTCGAAATAAAATCTTTGCAGTCCTTACCTTCTGATTCCTGAATTCTGTTTTCTGTCTTCTTGTTCCGCGTTCATCGTTCCGCGTTCATCATTTCCATTGGGGAGGAAACGCTTTCATGAAATTCGAGTACACGGGGCGGCACGTTGAGGTTACACCGGCGCTCAGGCGGCACGTCGAGGAGCATTTCAGCAAACTCGATCAGATTTTCGACGATTCGACGGCGAGCGCGCACATCATCATCGAGGTGGAGAAGAACCGCCACATTGGCGAAGTGCTCCTGCACTGGCGCGAGCACACGCTGACGGCGCGCGATGTGAACGCGGACATGTATCAGGCTTTGTCGCGTGCCATCTCGAAGATCGAGAAGCAGGCCGTCAAGCTCAAGAAGAAGATCATTGACCGCAAGCAGAGCGCGCAGCCGCTCTCGACGCTCGCGCCCGACAACGGCAGCGTCGAAGTCGAAGAGGCCGCGCCCGCATCCGGGCGCATCATCAGCGCGCGCCGCTACGCCGTCAAACCGATGACGCCGGAAGAGGCCGTCATCCGGCTCGGCGAGGACTCGAACCAGTTCATCCTCTTCCGCGACGCCGACACGGATCGCCTGAGCGTCCTCTACAAACGCAAGGACGGCAACTTCGGCCTCATTCAACCCTGAGTGAAATTACGAGACGAATCGCAGAGGAGACGCGGCGAGCTGTTTATCTACCGTGACAGGTGGATTTATAATCGCCGCGTCCTCTTGTGAGTTGGAGATGAAACCTTTAAGACTTTGGAAGGAACCATAATGAACAGAAAATATTTGCCCGCAACGCTCATCGCCCTGCTCCTCGCCGTCATCCCCGTCAACAGCGCCGTGACGAAGTATGCCGCCGATGCGGCTCATTCAAACGTCGGCTTCTCGATTCCCATACTCGGCGGGTTGTCGAGCGTGAGCGGTAAATTCACGGACTTCACCATCGAGATCGTTTACGACGACGCGGACGTGACGAAATCTTCGGTCAACGCGGTGATCAAAGCCGCGAGCATCGACACCGGCATCGAACGGCGCGACGCGCACCTGCGTAACGCCGACTTCTTCGACGTGGAAAAGTTTCCCGAAATAACTTTCAAGAGCAGCCGCATTGAAAAGAAGGGGAAGGATTTCGTCGCGCACGGCACGTTCACCATGCACGGCGTCGCGAAAGAGATCGCGCTGCCTTTCACCATCAACGGCGTCCGCAAAGACGAGAAGACCGGGAAGACGACGCTCGGCGCGACGGCGCGCACCACCGTCAACCGTAAAGACTACGGCGTCAGCTTCAGTCGCCCCGACAACCCCGCGTTTCTCGGCGACATGGTCGAGATCGAACTGAACATCATCACGCGCGCGGCCAGCCCGGAGGGAACCGCCGCCCCCGCCGCGACGCCCGCCGCTAAATGAGCGACGCGCGAGCACAACCTTCAATCACGGTCGGCGAGTTCGTCCAGCACGCGCCGCCGCGCCTTGAGTTGCGCGTGCTCGCGGGCGCGCCGGGTCTCCTGTCGCGCCGCATCACCTCCGAACGAATCCAAAAACTCGGCCTCGCGCTGGCGGGCTTCACGCACTACGTACACGCCGGGCGCGTGCAGATCATAGGCCAGAGTGAGGTGCTGTTTCTCGGCCAGCTCGACGCCGCGAAAAGGCGCGAGGCGATAGGTAATCTCTCGCTCGAAGCGATCAGTTGCGTGCTGGTGACAAAAGAGCAGAAGCCGCCCGCCGAGTTTGTCGAGGCCGCAGAGCACGCGGGGCTGCCGCTCCTGCAAACCACGCTCGTCAGTTCGGTTGCCATCGGCGTCGTCACGGATTATCTGCGCGAGCGGCTCGCGCCGCGCGAATTGCGGCACGGCGTCCTGCTGGACGCCTACGGGCTCGGCGTGTTGATCGAGGGCGATTCGGGCATCGGTAAATCCGAGTGCGCGCTTGATCTCATCGTGCGCGGGCACCGCCTCGTCTCGGATGATCTTGTGGAAGTCAGGCGGCTCGGCGCGGATTACCTGCTTGGCAGCGCGCCCGAACTCCTGCGCGAGCACATGGAGATACGCGGGCTTGGCATCATCAACGTCCGCGACCTCTACGGCGTGGCCGCCGTCAGCGGGCCGAAGCAGTTGGGGCTGTCCATACGCCTCGAACGCTGGAACGCCGCGCGCGAAGTCGAGCGTCTGGGAATTGACGAGCGCACGGTCGAAATTCTGGGCGTCGCCGTGCCGCACGTCTTGTTGCCCGTCAGCCCGGGCAGAAATCTTTCGACGCTCGTGGAAACCGCGCTGCGCGTTCACTTGTTGCGCCTGCGCGGTTACAATGCGGCGGAGTCTTTCGTCGCGCGCCACGCGCAGATGCTCGGCGCGGATGCGGACGACAACGCAGTGCGCGGCGAGCCTGAGAGACGCGGGACGCGGGATGCGGCGGCGGCGACGACGCCTGCGCACGACGAAGAGGAGCCGCAGCAGCGGGAACGCACAACCGATGAGCGGGAAACAAAGAGCACCTAAAGCGGCGACAACGGCGGCGGCGGGCGCGCCCGACATCGTCGTCATCACGGGCTTGAGCGGGTCGGGGATGTCGTCGGCGACAAACGCCTTTGAAGACCTCGGCTATTTCTGCGTGGACAATCTGCCGCTGACGCTGCTGCCGACCTTTGCGCGTCTCGTGCAACCGGAAGACGACGAGACGGAAGACGCCGAGGCGCGCATCAAACGCGCTGCGCTCGTCATCAACATCCGCGAAGGACATTTCCTCGGCGAGTTCGAGAGCCAGTTGCGCAAACTCCGGCGCGCGAGCGGCCTCTCGGTCTTCGTCCTCTTTTTTGAAGCCTCGGACGACGTTTTGCAACGGCGCTTCAGCGAGACGCGCCGCCCGCACCCGGCTGACAGGGGCGACGGCCTGCTCGCCTCCATCCGCGACGAACGCGACGCGATGGCGCGCATACGCGCCCACGCAGATCACATCATCGACACCTCCGAGCATAACGTCCACACTCTGCGCCGCTACCTCATAGAGCGTTTCAGCCCCGACGCGGAAGGCACGCCGATGCGCGTGCAGGTTCTGAGTTTCGGCCACAAGTACGGCGGGCCGCGCGATCTCGATCTGCTGTTCGACGTGCGGCATTTGCCCAACCCGTATTTCGTCGCGGACTTGCGCGCTCTTTCCGGCAACGACCGCCGCATCGTCGAATATTTGAAGCGGCAGGCGGAAACGGTCGAAACGCTCGAACGCTTCGGCGCACTGCTCGACTACCTGTTGCCGCTCTACAAGCGCGAGGGCAAGTCTTACGTCACGGTCGGCATCGGCTGCACGGGCGGGCGGCACCGCTCCGTGATGGTCGCCAACGCGCTCGCGCGCCGCCTCCGGCGCGACGGGTTCGACGCCACCGCCGTCCACCGCGACGTGGGGAAGGCGAAGCCGCAACCGCGCCGCAGCAGCAGCACGAAGGGCGACCGCCGCCGTCGCGCCGCCGCCGATTGATTCGTTCCGGAACTACATCAGGCCAAAGGGAGAAAGCTGCATGAGCGATAACGACGACTGCATCCGTTGCCGCCACGATTACAGGCTCGAAGACGTTTCCATCGAGCACGACTTCATCATCTGCACCGACTGCACGACGAATCTCAACCCGTCGCGCGAGCGCGTGCGCGTGTGCCCGATTGACGGGCGCGAGATGAAGAAATTGATCATCTATGATCTGGTGCTCATTGATAAATGCCAGACGTGCGGCGGCATCTGGCTCGATCAGGACGAACTGAAACTCATCGCGCGCATCGTCGGCGTCAACGCGGCGGTCGGCGGTTATTTGATGGGCAACATCGCGAACGACGTGTAAACGGGAGTGAAGAATTTTCGCCGGA
>DASQDV010000484.1:0-1641 GCA_035633995.1 Pyrinomonadaceae bacterium
CGACCAACGCTTCAGGCGCGCGGGTTCGGCCTGCGCGAGATTGGCCTTCTGCGCGAAATTGGTCTTCGGTAAATTGACGGTCTTCTTGAGTTCAAGGGGTGCTTCGGTTGTCATAACGATTTTCGATATTTTCGATGCGAATCTTGCAACATAAAACCGGAAAGTCCCAAGTCCAAAGTCTGACCTTGAACCTGGGACTTTGGGAATGTGGAGTCGGACACGCTGAAGCGTCGGTCAGCCGATGAACATCTCGTCCTCTCCGTAGGTCTGGTCAATCTGTTTGGGGGCGGGCGACACCAGCACTTCCAGACCGCGCCGGACGCCCGCCATAATCGCGGCCAGCTCGCGCGCCGGTTCGACCAGCTTCGTGTGGATGAACAGGGTGGTGTTGGAGAACTGCCGCTGCGCCTGATCGATGGTCGCGCTCACCTGCTCGACCTTGTCGCGCGCCGTGACGGCGGTGTAGCCGACGAGTTGCCTCAGTTCGCGCACCTCTTCCTTGATGAGCGCGGAGGACTCCGAGAAATGGACGGAGGCCGTCGCCAGGTGCGTCGACATCAACGTCACCTGCTCGGCCACCTCTTTGCCCTGCGCCGCGATCTCCTTCACCTGCTCGCTCATCAACGCCACGCGATCCAGCAGAGGCTCTGCGCGACGTTCGAGGTTGCCGACCATCACCACCACGCGCCGCACCGCGAACGCCATCGCGATGAGCGCGGCCGCGACGCCGACGAACGCCACGGCGACGATCACCAAGACCCAGAACGCCGGATCGCTCGTGCTCATTTGAAAAGCCAGCAGGGACATAAGCAATTTCGGAACGCGGATTCTTCGATTTCGGATTTCGGTTTGCGGAATGCGGATTAGAAAACAAATTGTCTTTCAATCCGCTTGTCTTTCAATCCGCAATCCGCAATGGTTAGGGTTTCTCCGGTTCGTAGGCCGGGGCTTGATTGAGCACGTTGGTGCTCTCGGTGCGTCGTTTCTCTTCGGCGTAGGCGCGCTTGCCCGCGTCGATGGCGGCGGTTAAATTTTCGCCGCGCCTGGCTGCGGCCTGACGCGCCGCGCCCGCCACCTCGCCCGCCTTGCTCGACGCCGTGGAATAAAGCTCCGTCGCGCGCTCGCGCGAAACTTCGTAATACTCGTTGGCCTTGTCGCGCGCGCGATCCACGCCCTGCCGCGTCGCGTCGGCGATGTCGCCGCGCAGCTCACGTCCCGACTTCGGCGCGAACAACAACGCGGCCAGCGCGCCGACCGCGCCGCCGAGCAGGAAGCAGGTGAGTTGCGTCGAGAGTCCCGACTCTGCTTCTACGCGCCGCGTGCGCTCCGCCGCATCTGCTTTGCGCTGCGTGCGCCCCGCCTGTACGCCTTGCATTGACATGGCTATGACCTCTTTTCTCCGAACCGGGGCGCGGGCCGGCAGCCCCGGCATTTAGTCTCCAAAAACTCAACGATTATCCGCCCGCGCAAAAACTATAACAAAGAGGCGCAAAGAGGCGCAAGAAACGCTTATGTTAAGCGGAGGTTAAGACAAAGATAAATCGCAACGGCGCGCGGGTTCACCGTCGCGGAGGGCGGAAGCGCACACGATCCTCCGCACGCTTAACGCCGGCTGAATGAGAGTGGGCGCGGGGCGGCGGT
>DASQDV010000485.1:0-2262 GCA_035633995.1 Pyrinomonadaceae bacterium
GTCTCCGGCCACCTCACGCCCGAAGGCGTCGCCGCCGAACTGCGCAAACTCTCGCACAACCACTTCGACGTGCTGGCCGTCCACCTCAAACCTTCTTACCGCGAAACGCTCGTCCGCGAACTCGAAGCACTCGGCATTCGCGGCCTCTCCGCGATGGAAGCCGGGCGCGCCTACGTGTGGTGAAATTCACATAGCAGAAAATCAAAAGCCGCCTCACAGGTGAAGCGGCGCGTGTTCCGTTAAGATTAAACCGTCAACTTATCACTCGCAAAATTCCCCGCCCGCCGTCGCTTCCGAATTCGTCAATAAGCCTTCCATGTGTTGCCGCGCTTTCCACGCGCCCGTGCGGTTTGCCACGTCAATCCCGTCAGTCCACGCGCGACGCGCCTCCTCGCGCCGTCCCTGATTCAACAAGGCCGTGCCGAGCATTTGATACGCTGCCGTGAAATCGGCGTTCAACTCGACGACGCGCCTGAGCGCATCAGCCGCCTCGTCCCAGCGTTCGAGTTTGACGTACTCGTTCGCCAGCCCGTACCAGACCATCTCCTGCTCCGGCTGCTGCTCGGCCATCGCCTTGAACGCTTCGATTCTTTCCTGAGACATCTACTTTCGCCTTCCGTCTACGCTTCCCGCGCCGCTTTGGTTCGCTTCGCCGGACTTGTCTAATGCACCGCCTCGAACTCGTGTTCCGTGTGCTCGCCCGCCACGCCGTCGAGCCGCACGCGCCCGCTCGGCAACAACTCCACGACGCGGAAAGTGCGCTCCGCGCGCTGGCGACCCGGCATCAACTCGCCGCGAAACGTAACGCTCATGCCCGGACGCGCCCACCTGTCAAGGCCGCGCTCCTCAACGCGTCCTTCTCTGCCCCGCGTCTCACGCTTTCGCGCACGCCCCTTGAGCAACGCCACCGCGCCCACTCCGCCGACCGCCAGCGCTAAGCCGCCCAACAGGCGTTTCGCAGTTCTACCCATTCCTTCTACATTCCTTTCGCCCTGCCGCGCGCGTGCCCCGCATTGCTCACAGAGACGACGAAGCGCAAGCCCCTCCGCGCATGAGAGAGGCTTGCGCGGCGTCTTTCCTGTCAACGCGCGCCCGGGTTGCGCGTCAGCATAGCGGGTCTAGTTTTTCGCTCTGGATCGGCAAGCCCGCCCTGAGCGACCGGTCGGCGTTGATCTCTGTATAGTGCGCCCACTCCGCCGGCACCTTGTCTTCGGCGAAGATGGCCTCGACGGGACATTCCGGCACGCAGGCGTCGCAATCAATACAGGTTTCGGGATTGATCACGAGTGCGGCCATCTCGTCGTCGAGGTGGAAAGCCTCGACGGGACAGACCAGCGCGCAGTCCGTATAACGGCAGCCGAAGCAGGGTTCGCACACAACGTAAGTCATTAAATTAGCCTCCTCAAGAATTATATGACGACAGCCGCACGGAAGGTTCGCGAACGCGCCCGGCGGGGCGTGCGCGCCAGCGTGAGCGTGGCGGCAAAACACGGAAAATCTACGAGCGCGCTTATATTAAGCACGAACCGGCAAGATTGAAAAGAAAAAAGTTACGATGTGGCGCGAGCACATTGCGAGCGGTCAATCGTCAGTAGTCCGTTGCCCGTTGTCCGCTGTTTCGTGGCCGTCAGGTGAGTTACCAAAGATCGAATTGAACCACGGACAACTGACAACCGACGACGGGCAACTGCCGTTTTACCCTTCGTCGGTGGCGCGCCGTTTGTGCTTGACTTTGCGCTCGGCGGGGTGCGCGCGTTCCTCCGGCTTGGCGCGAGTGAGCGGGTGACCGGGCGGTGCGAGGGGCTTGCGGATCGTGTCGTAGAGCGTGCGCGTGCTGCGCTTCTTCGAAGGCTTCTTTGAGTTTGATGACATGGCGTTTGAGCAAGCCTCTTTTCGTGAGTGTGGCGGGATGCTACGCGCGCCTCAGTTTCGTGTCAATAGCGGGCGGCAGGGGAGCGTCTCTTTTATTTTTGGTCGCGAGTCGCCTTCGGAGAAGTGGCGCGCGGCACGGGCGTAGGGAGGCCGCCAAACAGTTTGCGCCCTGTCGTCTCTGTGGAGACGACAGGGCGCAAGAGAGTTGCTCCGGTTGTCGGAAATTTATGCCTTGCTCGGCTGCGGCGTCGTCTCGCCGAAGAGGGTCTTCAAGGCGTGCGATGTTTCGGTGCGGCGCTTCTGCTGGAACTCGTTCACCCACTCGGAGACGGTCGCCACCACGTCGCGCGCGGCCTCGTGCGCCGTCTTCTTTTGCTCGTTGCTTGCGGC
>DASQDV010000486.1:0-2776 GCA_035633995.1 Pyrinomonadaceae bacterium
GCGCGGCGGGCGCGAGCGAGCGAGCGTCAGCGATTTGGGGCGCGGGCGCATCAACGCGCGCCGCGTCGAACCCGTCACGATCCAGATCGGGTCGCTCGTCCTGCGCCGCGTCCCGACGGACTTACTCACAGGCGCGGCGACTGGCGCTCCAGTGCTTTTGGGGCGCGACGCCCTGCGCCCTTTCGAAATCACTTTCGACCCCATGAGCCGCCTGATCCGTCTGCGACCGGGAGAAGCCTCCGCCCGTCGTTGAGGTCAAATTATCGAGCGCACGCCCGGACGCTCATTCAGGAAAGCCTTGAAGCCGCCGCCCGCAAGCCGTACAAACAATCGTATTAAATTCTCCGGAAAAACATTGACACGCCTCCCGCGCGCGCGTAACATGGCGGCAGCTTCGTGTCGCTTTAGTCCGGCGGACACGCTTGAAACAGTTCAACTCAAAGTTTCCGTGTGGGAGTTGTCAGAGGCTTCCGCAGGAAAGGGCTTCCGTCAAACCATGAACCGCGCCGCCGTCTACATCCCCGAAAAGCTCTTCTTCAAGATCGGCGAAGTGTGCGACATCACGGGCGTGCAGGCGCACGTGCTGCGCTACTGGGAGTCGGAATTCCCGATGCTCGCGCCGCAGAAGAACCGCGCCGGGCAGCGCACCTACCGCAAACGCGACGTGGAGATGGTCTTGCGCATCAAGGAACTGCTCTACGAAGACCAGTACACCATCGCGGGTGCGAAGAAAAAGTTGGTCAGCGAGATTCGCGGCGCAAGCAAACTCAAAGTCGTCACGCCCGACATGAACGCTTCCTCCATCGCCGCGACGGAGGAGACTCCGAAAGACACCAACATACGCGAAGCCGCGCAGCAGCAACAACTGCCGCCGCCCGCGCTCGCCGTGCCCTCTTATGCGAGCGACGAGGAAGTTGCGCCCACAGAACCCGCCACGCCGCTGACGGACGAACGCCGCGCCGCACTGCGCCGACTGCGCGAACAGATGCGCGAACTCCTCTCGCTGCTCGACGCCTCCGAACGCAAGAGCGACCCCCCGCGCCACCACTAGTCGCACGCGCCCCGCCGCCCGCTTGTGTGCCCCGCGCGATTTGACAAAAATAATTTTCCAGAGATACTTAACCAACACAGACGGGATGTGGCGCAGCCTGGTAGCGCGCACCCTTGGGGTGGGTGAGGCCCCGAGTTCGAATCTCGGCATCCCGATCAGCTAAGGCGCGCGACTCTTACCAAGAGTCGCGCGCCTTTGTGTTTTGCCCGGACGGTTCGTGACGCTGCACGCACCGGCGTGTGCTCAACGAGAGGTGTGCGAGTCGCCGCTGCTGTTGCGCCAGGTGCCGTTCCACCAGATGAGCGCCGCGCCGACGGTAAAGAAGAGTGCGGTCACGAAAGCATAGAGCGGGCTGCCGAGGCGTTCGGCGGGCGTGTGCTCGCTGAGCGCCTTGAAGATTTGCACCAACCCCATGACGATGAAAAACAGACCGGCCTGTTTCCGTATGTTCATTCTCTCATCTCCTCAGATTGCTATGCTGGAAGTGCCCGGTGACGTTAGACACCGCGCGCCGCTGAAAGTTCCCGTTTAACCCTGCGCGTCCGCGATCACGATCTCCGAAGTGAGCGTTTTATGCACGGGGCACTTGTGCGCGATCTCCTGCAAGCGCGCGTGTTGTTCTTCGGTGAGCGACGCGCCTTCGATGCGGACGGAGCGTTCGATGCGATGGACGAAGCCGTCGGCGGTCGTCTCACACTCGGCGCAGTCTTTGGCGTGGACGCGTTGTTGACGGAGCCGCACCTCGACGCGTTCGAGCGGCCAACCTTTGCGTTGCGCGTAGAGCGTGAGCGTCATGGAGATGCAACTGCCGAGCGCGGCGAGCAGCAAAGTGTAAGGGTCTGCGCCCGCGCCGTCGCCGCCGAGGCTCGCGGGTTCGTCCGTGATGAAAGTTTGCCCCTCGCCGAATCGCACCTCGTTCTGTAGATTCGTGCGGGAAGTGACGGTGACATCGCCCATAAACTGACCTCCGGCAAAAGTGGTCTGGCTAGGATTTCAGGCCGTGCGCACCCGGTTTCAAGGTTTGCGCCCGGCGCAGGTTTCAGGAGCTGGCAGCATCATAACAAATCCGCGACGCGGCGGACTGTCGAAGCAGCGGCTTGCACGCGCGCGTCGCGTGCGGCTACACTCCTGTGCGTTCCACCACTAACAGAGAAAATCCGGAGGCGGCGAGCGCGTCGCCACACGAGCGAGAGGATCGAGCATGAAGATTCACGAGTATCAGGGCAAAGAGTTGTTGGGGAAGCTGGGCGTGCCCGTCCCGCGCGGAATTGTCGCGCGCACGCCCGAAGAGGCTTTCAACGCGGCGAAAGAGTTGGGAACGGACATCGTCGTCGTCAAAGCGCAGATACACGCGGGCGGGCGCGGCAAGGGCGGCGGCGTCAAACTCGCACGCAGCCCTGAAGAGGCGCGCGACATCGCCGCGCAGATGCTCGGCATGAAACTCGTCACGCACCAGACGGGGCCGGAGGGACGCGAGGTGCGCGTGCTCCTGATCGAAGAGGGCTTGCCGATTGACAAGGAGTTTTATCTCGGCATCGTGTTGGATCGCGCGTCGGGGCGACCCGTCTTTATGGCGTCGGAGGCGGGCGGCATGGACATCGAAGAGGTGGCCGCGCACACGCCCGAAAAGATTCTCAAAGAGACGATTGATCCGGCCATCGGCTTTCGCCCCTACCAGGCGCGCAAACTCGCCTTCGGCCTCGGCCTGCCCGCCGACCTGATCAA
>DASQDV010000487.1:0-7855 GCA_035633995.1 Pyrinomonadaceae bacterium
TCCAGCCGATCATCGTGACGCTCGCGATGCTGATCACGGGGCGCGGCGTGGCGCAGGTCATCAGTCGCGGCGGGCAGATCATTTTGATCGACAACCAGACGTTCATGGCGCTCGGCACAGGCGTCGTGGGGCCTGTGCCGGTGTCGGTGGTCGTGATGCTCCTCGTCGTCGTCGCGGCGATCTTCCTGATGCGCGCGACGAGCTTCGGGCGCGACGTCTCGGCGGGCGGCGGTAACGAAGCGGCGGCGCGGCTGGCGGGCGTCAAAGTCCACCGGACGAAGATCGCGGTCTACGCCCTGAGCGGCCTGCTCGCAGGCGTGGCCGGACTCATTGAGGCGGCAAAGTCCGAGGCGAGCGACGCCACGAAGGTCGGACTCTACATCGAACTCGACGCCATCGCAGCGGTCGTCGTTGGCGGCACGCCACTGACGGGCGGGCGCGCCACCGTCGTCGGCACGCTCATCGGCGCGCTCATCATGCAGGTCATCACGACGAGCTTCAACATGCTCGGCGTCGGCTTCGCGTGGTCGCTCGTCCTGAAGGCGGCGATCATTCTCATCGCGGTCTACATTCAACGTCCGAAAATGGCCTGAACTGTCGATGGAAAAAAAGCACAACAAAACATTTCTGTTCATGGCGGGCGCGGTAGTACGGCTCGTCCTCGCGGTTGCGATGATCGCGCCGGTCGGTTTGCGAGCGCAATCGGGGAAGCAGAGGGTTGAGAGCGGGAAGCGTTACTCGCGCCTCGTGATTCGCAACGCGACGGTGATTGACGGGAACGGGACGCCCGCCTCGGGGCCGTTCGATATTGTCGTCGAGGGCGATACGATCAGGGAGGTGGTCGGGCTTGATCCGGTGGCGGTCAAGAGCGGGACGGCGCGGCGTCCGGCGGGCGACGTGGAGATTGATGCGACGGGCAAATATGTGATGCCCGGCCTGATCAATGCGCACGGGCACGTGCAGGAGGAGCGCGGCGGAGTCGCGCAGCCGCTCGACTACGAGTTGAAATTGTGGCTCGCGTGCGGCATCACGACGGTGCGCGACGTGGGCAGCAACATGCAGAAGACGCTCGCCTTGAAGCGCGCGAGCGCGGCGGGCGAGGTGGCCGCGCCGCGCCTGTTCGTCTACGCGATTTACGCGGCGGGCGGCGCGCCGAAGACGGCTGAAGCCGCGCGACAGCGCGTGCGGGACTTGAAGGCGCAGGGCGCGGACGGCCTCAAGATGTTTGCGATGGATCGCGATCTGATGGCGGCGGCGTGGGACGAGGCGCGCAAAAACGGTCTGCGCATCGCGCATCACGCGGCCGTCGCCGAGACGAACGCGTGGGACGACATACGTTTCGGCACGACCTCCATCGAACACTGGTGCGGCATCCCCGACGCGGCGATTGAAGGCGGCATACAGAACTTCCCGCCCGCCTACAACTACAACGACGAGGTGGATCGTTTTCGCTACGCGGGTCGCCTGTGGCGCGAGGCGAACTGGGACAGGTTGATGAAGGTGCTCGACGGGATGGTCGAAGCGCGTGTGGCGTGGGACACAACGCTCGTCATCTACGAGGCGAGCCGCGACCTGCAACGCGCGCAGACGCAGCCCTGGTTCGCGGAATATTTGCACCCGACGCTCGAAGACTACTTCCGCCCCGATCCGGCCAATCACGGCTCGTACTTCATCGGCTGGACTTCGACCGACGAGGCTTTCTGGAAAGAGAATTATCGCATCTGGATGGCGGCCTTGCGCGAGTTCGAGCGGCGCGGCGGCATCATCGGCGTGGGCGAGGACGCTGGTTTCATCTACCAGATGTACGGCTTCGGGCTGCTCAGAGAGTTGGAGTTGCACCAGGAGGCGGGCTTTCATCCGCTCAAAGTCATACAGCACGCGACGGGCAACAACGCGCGCATACTCGGACAGGAAGATCGTCTGGGGCGCGTGCGCGCAGGCTACGCGGCCGACCTGCTCGTCGTCAATGGCAACCCGCTCGAAAATTTGAAGGTGCTTTACCCGACAGGCGTCGAGACGATCAAAGACGGCAAGGCTGTGCGCACGGGCGGCATCGAATGGACGATCAAGGACGGCATCCCCTATCACGCGCCGACGATGTTTGCCGGAGTTAAAGAGATCGTCGCACGTGCGCGTGCGGAGCGGCGGAAGAGATAGGGACGGAGAAGCTTATGAGCCAAACGGCGACGACGGTTGACGGCGAGGGTTCGGCACACGGACGCTTGATGCGGGCGCGGTTCGCTACCTTTATGCAGCGGCAGGGCGCGCTGATTGCGCTCGTGGGGCTTTTCGTCTTCGCCACGATCCGCTACGAGCGTTTCCTGTCGGACGAGAACTTGTGGAACGTTCTGCGGCAGAACAGCATGCTCGGACTCGTCGCGCTGGGCATGACGTTCGTGATTTTGACGGGCGGCATAGACCTTTCGGTCGGCTCGCTGATGGCGGTGGGGGGCGTGGCGGCGGCGACGCTTGCCGGGCGCGGCGCGCTCGTCGCCATCGTCGCGGCAGTCGTCCTGACAACCGTGCTCGGCTTTGTCAACGGCGTCGTGATTGCGAAAGCGCGCATCCAGCCGTTTATCGTGACGCTGGCGATGATGATCGCGGCGCGCGGGCTGGTGCTGGCCTACACGGGCGAGAAGTCCGTCGGCATCGGCAGGAGTTCGGAGACGCTCACGTTTCTGGGGCGCGGCTTTGTCGGGCCTGTGCCCGTGCCCGTCGTCTTTCTCGTCGTCCTGTTCGCGCTCGGCTGGCTCGTCCTGAATCACACGCGCTTCGGGCGGCACGTCTACGCGCTCGGCGATAACGACGAGGCGGCACGCCTGATGGGTTTGAACACGGGGCGCGTGACGATTGGCGTCTATGCTTTGAGCGGCGCGCTCGCCGGGCTGGCGGGCGTGCTCGACGCCGCACGGCTCGGCGCGGGGCGACCCGTCGCGGGCACGGGCGACGAGTTGAACGCGATTGCGGCGGTCGTCGTCGGCGGCACGCTTTTGACGGGCGGGCAGGGGAGCGTGCTGGCAACGCTTGTCGGCGTCCTTCTGCTCGGCCTCATCTTCAACGTCTTCAACTTCGAGGGCTGGATCAGCCCCTGGTGGCAGGCGGTGTTGCGCGGGCTGTTCCTGCTCGTCGTCGTCATCGTGCAGAATCGCCTGAGCAGCCGGAAGTGACGGAAGGAAGCAGAAGCGGGAGTTAGAATCCAAAATACTGAATCCGAAATCCGAAATTCAGCGTACAGGAGAGAGCAGGGAAAAAGGTTAACTTTTCTGCGAACTCCTGTATTCTGTTGACGTGTCTTTGGATTTCGTCTGCCGCGCCGCATCGGTTAAAATTCCGTGTGCACTCTCTGTCTCGTCGAAAGGATAATTGACACAATGAAAGTCTCCACCCCCGTCCGGTTTCTCCTCTCGGTTGCCGCGCTCGTCATGGTAACGTCCGCCGCCGCCACCATAGTGCGTGCGCAGGACGCGAGAAGCGCGCTCGCAAACTTTCCCGAATCGCAGGCCGTCCTGTACATCAACGCGAAACGTTTGATCAACGAGGCCGCGCCGAGCGTCGTGCCGCCCGAAATGCTGAACAAGGCTCTGAACGACGCGCGCCAGTTCATCGATCTTAACGGGCTGGATTACGTCATCGCGGGCGCGCGCCTGCGCGGCGAAGTGTCTATGAAAAATCCGCCGGAAGTGCTGCTCATCGTGCGCGGCAGTTTCAGCGCGGACGGTTTGCTCTCCGCCGCGCGCATGGCCGGGCAGGGCATGTACGTGCAGGAGACTCACGGCGGCAAGACCGTGAACGTGTTCACGCTCAACAAGCCCGCGCCCGCGCCCGCAGACGGCGCGAGCGGCGGCGAACAGCCCTCGAAGAAGTTTCCCGTCGATCAGATCGCGGCCGTGGCGCTCGACGCGAACACGCTCGCCGTCGGCATCCCCGCATACCTGAGAGACGCGATTGATGCGAGCGCGGGCGGGCAGCAGGGTGCGCGCCTCAAACCTGAACTGGTTGATCTCGCCGTGCGCGACGCGAATACGCTCGTCAGCCTCGTGACCGACGTGCCGCCCGCGATGTCGCAGCACTTGCGTAAGCTCGGCATGCCGCCGAACGCCGAGGCGGAGAGGCTCATCGACGCGCTCAGGCAGGTGCAGTTGTCCGTGAACATGCAGCCCGGAACTTTCGGCGTGCAATCGATCATGCGGATGGAAAATTCCGAAGCCGCTTCGACGCTGAGCGGTCTGGTCAACATGGGCGCGAACTTAGCCAAAGGCGAGATCGCGAAAAACGTGCAAAAAAAGACCGGGAGCGAGAAGGATGACATGACCGCGCTCCTGCGAGTCTTCGAGACTTTGACGAACACGACGCGCGATAGCGAAGTCGTGCTGGGTCTCAGTTTTCAACAGGCCGGACTCGCCGAAGTGATCAAGAGACAGATGATGCCCAAGAAGAAGCAGGACACGGCTGCCGCCCCCGCGCCGGGTGCGAACAAGGGCGCGGCGGTGGTCAAGCGCCGCCGTCCGCGAGCGCGCCGCAACTAAGTAGGTTGAATTGATGAGCGCGGGGCGATACACGGAAGCCGAGCACGAGCGTTTAGCGGAGGCCGTCGTGCGCGATGGCTTTTGCCTGCTGCCGGAGCATTTCCCGAAGGAGACTTTAGAGGCGTGGCGCGCGGCCTTCGCGCCGCTCCTCTCGGAGCACATCGCGCGCGAAGGCCACCTGCGCAATCGCGGCGCGGCACGCTACTACGTGACGCTGCCCTTCCATGCGCCTTTCGCAGACCCCGCCATCTACGAAGACCCGGACGTGCTCGCCATCGTCTCGCGACTCGCGGGCGAGGACTTCACGATGGTGCAACTGGCGACCGACACGCCGCTGCTCGGCTCCGAGTATCAGGACGTGCACCGCGACACGCCGCCGCTCTTTCCCGAAACCGGCAGCGAGACGCCGCCCTATCAACTCGCGGTCAACTTCCCGCTCGTCGAGGTGACGGAGGAAAACGGCCCCTTCGAGGTGGCGCGCGGCACGCACATGCTGCCGAAAGAGGAAGCCTTGCGCCGCATCGAAACGGGCGAGAGCAAGTTGGAAGCTTTAATGATGCGGCTCGGCGACGTGATGGTGCGCGACGTGCGCGCGCTGCATCGCGGCACGCCGAACCGGACACATGTGCCGCGCCCGATGGTCGTCATCGGCTACAGCCGCCGCTGGCTGTTTCGTCCCGAAGTCACCATCCACATCCCGCGCGCGGTGCACGAGACGCTTTCCGCGCGCGCGCGACAAATGCTGCGCTTCAACCCCGTGGTCGAATCGCTCGACGATCTGCCGGAGACGGAGATTTATCAGGCGTTCGCATATTAGAGAACCGAGAGACTAACTTAGAGAATAGGAATTTTCACGATTATGAATAAACCCGAAGACTTTTTCGACGAGATCATCGGCGAAGAGGACGCATCCGACGAGACAGGCGCGTTGGCGGACGAAGACGACGGCGAAGAGGATGAGGACGAGCCATACGAAGTGCGCACCGCCGTCATGCAGAAGAACGACCTGCTGGCGCTCCTCAGTTTGAAGATTTCCGCCGACGGCGGCGGTCGCATCGTGCGCGTAGACCCGCGCCAGAGCGTGCCCTCCGCGCAAGTCTATGACGACGCGGAGGCAGCCACGCACTGGTTCAACCGCAGCCTCGCCACGAGCCGGCGCAACGGCTGGAACGTCGTCTACGACGGCGAGCCTTCATGCGGATAACGGCGCTGGGCGCGGTCGTTATATTTAAAGTGACACGGAAAGAGGACTGTGATGCTTGGAGGCATCACAGTCCTCTTTTTTGATGACATGAATTGCTCGCGGTACGAGCCGCTATCGCTCAGGGCAGAGCCTCGACGTTGACGAGGAAGCGGAAGTTGCCGTTTGTCATAACGCCGAGGCGGAACTGGACGTTGATGGAGCTGCCCGGCGCGACCTGCGTGCCGAGCCTGACGCGCACGGCCGAGTTGAAACCGCCGCCGCCGGGTTGCGCGGGCGAATTTTCCATCAGCGTCAGCCCTTCTATGAAGACGGGATTGCCGTTCGCGTCGGTCGCATTCAGATCGCTCGAAGAGAGCAGCCGGAGGTCTGCCTCGTTCGCCTGCTGGCTGCCCTGAGTCGTGATGTCCACCACGCGGAAGCGCAACTGGCGGACGCTCCGGTCAGACGTGTTCTTGAACTTACGACGAATCAGGAGCGTGCCGAAGGCCGCGTTCTGCGCGTTCGCGCCCTCGGCGGTGCGAACTCTGGCGCACGCGCTCGTCGGCACGCCGTTTCCGGCACACTGCGGGTCAACGAGTTGTGCCTTGACGACGGCGTTGCGCTGGACGGGGGCGGCAGAGTTCTCCGGGGCGGGCGCGCCGAGCACGCGACCCGCGACCGTCGAAGACGCGCTCGTGTCAACGTACTGGAAATCGCTCGCGTTGTCGCCCGTGTCGCGCGGCAGGCCGCCTGCGAGCCGGCGCACGAAGCTGTGTTCGGCAAGCGTCGCGCCGAGCGTGGCGACGCCCGCGCCTTCGCGGTAGAGGGAAGCGGGCGCGAGCGAACTTGACCCGGCGGCGTCGAGGCGGAGGTCTGCGTTGAAATTAGCGTGGGTCGAGGTGGCGAAGAGAGCGACGCCGGAATCGTCGGGAATGTCGAGCGTGTAGGTGAGATCGGGCGCGGCGGCGTTCGTCGTGCCGCCGTAATTCGAGAGACTGTAGCCGCCCGCGTTGCCGCCGTTGTTGTTCGCCAAGAGGTAATGCGTGCGCGCGGGGATGGTCGTGCCCGCAGGAATGACGGCGCGTGTGAGGCCGTCGGCGGCGACGATAGCCCAGCCGCCCGCCGTCTGATCGAGCGTCGCGACGGTCAGGGACACGTCGCTGTTGTTATACAACTCTACGAACTCGTCGAGCGCGCGCGCCGCGCCGCGCAGGCGATACTCGCTGATGATGAGCGCGCGATTGACCGTCGCCGCGTCAACGACCGTGACGGTGAACGTGCAGGACGAAGTGTTGTTCGACGGGTCAACGGCGGTGCTCGTCACGGTCGTCGTGCCGAGCGGGAATGACGAACCGGAGGCGGGCGTGCTCGTGACGACAGCGCTGCCGCTGTTGTCGCTCGCCGTCACGTTGAAGTTGATCGCGGCGGAGATTTGACCGGGCAGGGCAGCCGTCACGATGTTTGCAGGGCAGGTGATTGACGGCGGCACGGCGTCGGGCACGTCGAAGGCTTCGGTGACAGTCTGCGAAGAGGCGGAGGCGACGACGGCGCTCACGCCCATGCCGCGCGCGGCGAAGCCAGCCCAGATGTCGGCCACGTCCGCGCCGCCGTAGCTCATCTGGTCGGCGGCGATGAGCGCGTCGCGCGCTTGCAGGTAAGTCGGGTTGGCCGGATCGAGTTTCATCGCGTCGGTCGTGAGTTGGAGCATCCTTTGATTCCCGACCGTGTAGCCGAGCCGCGTGATGAGACGCGCGCGCACTTCGAGCAGCGTCATGCACCAGATTTCGCCGATGTTGTGGACGTTGAAAGCCAGACCGGAGCCGAACGTGCCGCGCGGGTACGCGCCGTCGGCGAGATTGATCTGCGCGCCGTCAACGTCGGCGAGCGTGAGCGGGTTGTGCGGCTTGCCGTTCGCGCCGACGGTTGTGCGCACGGCGTAGGGGAAGCGGCGAATGCCGTAGTAGTAGTTGTCGGTGTACGAACCGTTGGCGAGATAAGTCGAATAACCGCCGATGGTATAGATGCCGTTCACGTCTTCGTCTGCCGAAGAGAGAAGCGAGCGGGCATAGAAGTCAGACCAGCCTTCGCCCATCCCGGCGGACATGGGCGCGTCGAGGCCGAACCCGTTGGCGTGCAGGCGATTCGA
>DASQDV010000488.1:0-3846 GCA_035633995.1 Pyrinomonadaceae bacterium
TGCTCGACACGGCGCGCAACCTCGAAGCCATGTCGCCCGACTTCATCGTCATCCGCCACCCTTCGGCGGGCGCGCCGCACGCGCTCGCGCGCATCTGCCGCGCCGCCGTCATCAACGCGGGCGACGGCGCGCACGAACACCCGACCCAAGCCCTGCTCGACGCGCTCACCATTCGCCAGCACAAGGGGCGCATCGAGGGGCTGCGTATCGCCATCATCGGCGACATACTGCATTCGCGCGTCGCGCGCTCGAACATGCACCTCTTAACGAAACTCGGCGCGGAGGTACGTCTCGCCGGGCCGGGCACGCTAGTCCCGCCGGAGTTGAAAGAGTTGGTATCCGAAGGCGAGTTGCGCGTGGCGAGCCGCATCGAAGAGGCGATTGAGGATGTGGACGTGGTGATGGTCTTGCGCATCCAGCGCGAACGGCAGGATGCGGCCTTCTTTCCCAGCTTGCGCGAGTACGCAGTGCACTACGGCCTCAATTTGAAACGGCTCGGCGGCGCGCGCGCCGATGCCATCGTCATGCACCCCGGCCCGATGAATCGCGGCATCGAAATCGCTTCGGACGTGGCCGATGGCACGCGCTCGCTGATACTCGATCAAGTCTCGAACGGCCTCGCCGTCCGCATGGCCGTGCTCTACCTGCTCGCGGGCGGCTCGGTGCTTAACCAGCACATGCTCGCGCAGACGAAATCCGAAACTGCGACGGCGAAAGACTCAAACGCGGCGACCAACGCCGCCAAATCGAGTTCGCCGGAACAACTCGAACCCGTCGCCGCCGGGCAAACAAACTCGAAAGAAAAGCGGCGCGTCAAATCAGCAGATAACTACTGACCACTGATTACTGACTACTGACAGCCTCCCATGAAACTGCTCATCGCTAACGGCTATCTCATTGATCCCACGCAAGGGCTGAACGGCGGGAAAAATTTATTGATCGAGAACGGGCGCGTCGCGGCGTTAATTGCGCACAACGACGGCGTGCCCGAAGGCGCAGAAGTGTTCGACGCGACGGGTCTCGTCGTCGCGCCCGGCTTCATAGATATGCACACGCACCTGCGCGAGCCGGGGCAGGAATACAAGGAGACGATTGAGACGGGCGCGCGGGCGGGCGTCGCCGGTGGCTGGACGAGCGTGTGCGCGATGCCGAACACCGACCCGGTCAACGATAACCCGGCGGTGACGCGTTTCATCATCGAGCAGGCGGAGCGCGCGGGCGCGGCGAACGTCTTTCCCATCGGTGCGATCACGAAAGCGAGCGCGGGCGTGGAACTTGCCGAGATGGGAGAGATGAAGCGCGCCGGAATCGTCGCCGTCTCGGACGACGGGCGACCCGTGCCCTCGGCGGGCGTCATGCGCCGCGCGATGGAGTATGCGCGCGGCTTCGATCTGCCCGTCGTTGACCACTGCGAGGATCGCAGCCTGACGGCGGGCGGCGTGATGCACGAAGGGAACTGGTCTCTGCGCCTCGGACTTCGCGGGCAGCCCGCGCTCGCCGAAGAGATGGACGCGCTGCGCGACATCGCGCTCGCGGAGTTGACCGGCGCGCGCGTGCATCTCGCGCACGTCTCCACGCGCGGCGCGCTCGAAGCCGTCAGGCGCGCGAAAGAGCGCGGCCTTCGTGTGACGTGCGAGGCGACGCCGCATCACTGGTCGCTCGCCGACGACGCCGTGCGCGACTACGACACGAACACGAAGATGTGCCCGCCGCTGCGCAGCCTCGACCACGTCGAAGCGATCATCGAAGCCCTCGCCGACGGCACGATTGACGCCATCGCCACCGACCACGCGCCGCACCACGCCGACGAAAAAGCACTCGAATACGATCAAGCCCCGTTCGGCATCACCGGATTGGAGACGGCCATCGGCCTCGCCTTTGAACGCCTCGTGCATAAAGGCATCATCGGCCTCGAACGGCTCGTCGAACTCTGCTCGGTCAATCCCGCCAAAATTTTCTCGCTCGCGGATCGCGGCACACTCCGCGTCGGCGCGCACGGCGACGTGACCATCCTCGACCCCGAACACGTCTGGACTTTTCGCGCCTCCGACTCGAAATCGAAAAGCCGCAACACGCCCTTCGACAACTGGACGATGCGCGGCGCGGCGGTGGCAACCATCGTCTCCGGGCGCGTCGTCTACGAGCGTGCCGAACGGGGCGCTGTGGCGGCGGGCGGCGGGTCTGGAGTTTGATATGAGCGAAGGCGTTTCCGCACGCTTCCCTGACGACGATGCCCGCCCTGCTGCTGCTGTTCCTCCTGCTGCGCGCCCGCGCGCCTTCCAGACGATTATCTACGGCGGCCTAATCGTCGGCGTGTTGGACTTTTTGGACGCGACGATATTCAACGCCCTGCGCGACGTTGCCCCAATGCGTGTCTGGCAGTTCGTCGCCAGCGGCGTGCTCGGTCGCAACTCTTTCAACGGGGGAATGAAGACCGCCGTGCTCGGCGTCGTCCTCCACTTCCTGATCGCGTTCATCCTCGCCGCCGTTTACTACGGCGCGAGCCTCTATCTCCCGACGCTGCTCCGCCGTGCAGTGTTGTGGGGGCTGCTCTACGGAATCGCGATCTATTTTGTGATG
This sequence comes from Pyrinomonadaceae bacterium, assembly GCA_035633995.1. Lineage (GTDB taxonomy): Bacteria > Acidobacteriota > Blastocatellia > Pyrinomonadales > Pyrinomonadaceae > JAIVJZ01. The sequence goes on from DASQDV010000488.1 coordinate 2,581, forward strand.
AACTACGTCGTGCTGCCGCTCTCGGCTGCCCCGCCCCTCCGCTTCTCGCTCGCCTCGTTCCTCAACGGCGTCATCGGCCACGCACTCCTCGTCGGCCTCCCCGTTGCACTCATCGCACGGCGCTCGCAAACATAGTCCTTACTGTCAGTATTGACGCGCATAGCGACCTTTAATATTATCCCGCGCTAAATAGTGGCTTTGGAGGTGAGGCTATGTTTCATTTCACGCGCGCCGCCTCGTTGGCACTCTGCGTCACGACGTTGTCGCTGGTCGCCTTCGCACAGAGCAACGATCCGCTTTCGTCCACACAGCAAAAGTTCAAACACAAGTTGAAGATCGTGAGTAAGTACAACGCGTCTTCCGATACGACGGCGATCAGTTTCTTTTTGAAGCAGCCGAATGGGCTTGCCCGGCTGGCCGGTTCCCCCGTAGCAGGGACGGAGTTCGGTGAAGATGTTGGGATCGCCGTTTCCTTCTCGTATCCCGGCAGGCAACTCGCACACGCGGTTGACGAAGCGTCGCTGTGGATCGCTTACACGGGGCAGCCTCGTGCCGCCGTCACAGGCCAACTGAGCGCGCTGGTGGACGGGCAGAAATTGGTATTGAGCCGGCAGGTGGAAGCCAGCCCCACACGCGTGAAGGACAACAGGGCGGGTTCGCTCACCCTCAGCGTCGCGCGCGCACGTTTGACGCAACTGGCGAATGCTTCAAGAGTGGAACTGGTATTACCGTCGGGTGAGCACATTAAACTCAGCCGCGAGCAACTCATCGCGCTGGCTGATTTCACCAGCCGGATGTCTCCCTAGCCGGGTTGCAAAGCTCGCGCGGGATAGCAACCACCTGCGCAGGAGCGTGCGAAGGCGTGGCTCCCGAAGCCTTCGGTGGCGCGTTGCCCGTTGCTTGAAATGTCAGAAACAAATTCAGCCCGGCGGTGTCTAACAGCCAGCCTTACGAGATTCTAAAAGTCAGGAGTTTCACATGATTCTCGCGCTGTTTAGTATATTGGTCGCGCTTTTTCTGGGCTTCGGAGCCGTCCAGGAGTTCATCGTGCGGGGGTTGCGGGGCGGCGAAGTGCAGCCCTTTTTCGTCGGTCTTGTCGGGATAATGGTTAGTCTCTTGCTGGGGGCGGCGGGCATCGCCCTCTGGCGGCGCTGGGCGTCGGCGCGCCGTCTCATCCTGCTCGCGGCCGTCTCGCTGGTAGCGTTTCACGTCTACGCGGCCTTGCCCCCGCACAGGAATGTGGGGGTGCTGGCGCTGGTCGTCGGG
>DASQDV010000489.1:0-14677 GCA_035633995.1 Pyrinomonadaceae bacterium
ACAGTTTTGCAGGGCGTTCCCGCCGACGCGTGGGAATACAAACTCGGCAACCGCTCCGCACTCGAATGGATTCTCGACCAGTACAAAGAAAAGAAACCGTCGGACGCCACCATCGCCGAGAAGTTCAACACCTATCGCTTCGCCGATTACAAAGAGACGGTGATCGATCTGCTCAAACGCGTCTGCACGGTTAGCGTTAAAACAGTAGAGATTACCAATCAAATGCCGAAGCAAGACTGAGGCTGTGTAGCTTGCGGTTGGTTAATAACGGTCTTTCACATACGTCTGCCGTTTCAAGACTGTTTGCGGCGAAACGGCATGTCGGGTCGAAAGATTCAGCTTGCCGCGCGTTGCTTGAGTCGTTCCTCCTGCCGTTCTTCCGCCTGTTGCACCTTCTCTTCCTTGAGCAGCGAAGTCTCGTAGCGCACCTGTCCGACGAGCGTGTCGGAGATGGCTTTGACGAAGCCGACGATGGCGGGGCCGAGCACGATGCCGGGGATGCCGAAGGTGTAGACGCCCGCGACGAGCGAGAGGAACATCCAGTAGAAGTTGAAACGCCGCGCGCCGCTTGCGGCCACGCGCGGGCGCAGCAGGAGCGACGAGCCGAGCGTCATGATAATGCCGATGACGAGATAGACGGATGCGCCGAAGGGGTCGTTGCGGAAGACGAGCAGGTAGACGCTGACGGGGACGTAGATCGCCCATTCGCCCAGAAGCGGGAAGAAGCCCGTCAAAAACGTGACGATGGCGAGCACGAGCGCGAGCGGGATGCCGAAGACGAGGTTGAGTACGAAGATCACGACGGCCTTCAGGAATTGATCTATGAAGACGGCCTGCAGCGCGCCGCGCAGCGCGCCGCCGACGTTCTCCGCGAGTTTGTCGTAAAGCTCTATGTAGTCGCCGGGCACGCGCACCTTGATGTAGTTTGAGATGCGCGAGCGCTCGGTGAGCACGTAGAAGACCGTGAAGAAGAAGACGGCGAGCGAGGCGAGGATGAGCGCGGCGCGGCTGCGCAGTTCCTGAATCGCCGCCGCCGAGCGCGTGAGTCCTTCGGTGAAGGCGGCTTCGAGCGTGGCGCGCGTGCCCGCGCGGCTGACGGGAATGTAACGGCCGAGCGCGCCGCTGATGGCGTCGCTGATCTCGGCGCGCTGTTGCTGGCTCACGTTCGTCGAGTAGCCCGACAACTCGTACCACGCGTAACCGGCGACCGTGACGAGCGGCACGACGATGAGCGCAATCGTGATGAGCGCGCTGCCCGCGCGCGCGCGCAAACGCCGCTCCAACCATTCCTGCACGGGCAGCAAAAACGCGCCCGCCACCAGCCCCAAAAGGAGCGCCACCAGCACCTGCCCGACGAGCAGAAAGAACAGCCCCACCGCCAGCATGAGCGCGACGCCGTACACCACGACGCGCTTCGCCTCGCCGATGGTCAAATCCAGTAAGCGTCTCTTGTCATCATCTGCCATACGCGTCGTTAATCTAGCACACAACGTTTCACGCGCTGAATGAGAGGCGGTCACAACGAAGTGCGAATGAGCGCGAGGGCGCGCGACGCGTGCTGTCGCGCGATCTTTACCTAACGGCTCGCAGCGGGTGGCGCGAGCAGATGAAATCGCAAAAAGGAGAGTATGTGCCTGATCGTCTCGCGCGTGCTTTCGCTGTCGTGCAAGAGGTCGAAGGCGTGCGGCGCGGCGGCGTGATTCACGAATGTCAGGGGCAGATTATGAGCCAACGCTGCGCACAGGAAACGGTCGAGCGCTTCGTTCAAATGAGGAAACGCGTCTTGACCTGCGCGCGCAATGAACAGAGGCAGTGATTGCGAAAGACCGGCAACTGATTTCCCGGCGCAAGGGTTGACAAAGCCCCACGTCCCCGCCGCTTCAGCTACGCCGGTAGAGCCTTCGAGGTCGAGCGTGTAGCCGTAGCACAAGACGGCGCACTTCAAATAGTCGCCCGCCTCCTCCTCCCGCGCCAGCAACGACAACGCGAGCGGGACGTTGCCGGAACCAGCCCACACGCCGATCATGTTTTCGTCAACGCCGAGCGCGTCGGCGCGTCGCCTGATGTGTTGAAGCAAGGCGTGCAAGTCTCTTGTCGGCTCTCGATTCGTGTAGGTGATCGCCACGAGCCCCGACGCAGCCGTCAAACGCGCCCAGGAGACCGACGATCCCATCTCTTTGAACTTGCAGCCGACTTTCGCCTCGAATCCCTCGTCCGGAAATCCGGCCACGAAGACAACGGCGGGCAAGCGGCGCGGCGCGCTCTCCGGCGAACCGGGCGGATAGTAGATGTCCATTGTGAGAGCGCCCGCATCGCTCGCGCTGTATTCCACATCGCGACGAACTTTCACGTCGTCCATGCCGGGGATTCGATAAACCACCACTTGCTTCGAGATATCAATTGGCTTTGTGTCTCGGTTCATGCACGTCACCCCTTCGCGGAAATTACTCCCGGAAACGCAAAACCCGCCGGGCAGAAACTGCCACGACGGATCACTTGTTGGGACTGTCACGGAGACGTTCCCCGTACAGTGCTCTCTCTAGCGCCTTATACGCTTCCCGCGGCGAGGATGCAATAGCAAAATAAACGCAGGGGCAGCAACTCCAAAGTCGCTGCCCCTGCGTTGATCTGTCCGGCGACACGGAAGCCGCCGCCAGAGTTATTTCACCTGAAACTGTACGGTGTGCGTGACCGGATCATTACCCGCCTTGAAACTCAGCAGGTATGTGCCCGTCGCGTAGCCGCCCGTCTTCAGGTTGAAGTGATAAGCCCCGCCCGTGTAGCGGAAGTTGTAATCGGGGTTCGAGTCGCCGGGGTCTGCCAGCGCGCCCGGCGCGTTGTCCGAGATGCGCACCACCGAGAGAGCAGTGACGACGATGCCCGACGACGATTGGTTGGCGTTCGCCGCGTTCCGCAGTTCCAGCTTGATGGGAACGACGCTGCCGCTCTTGTGCGCCTTCGTCTGGTCAAACAGCGCGTTGACGGAGTAGGCCACGCGGTAGTTGACCGTGCGAGTGCCGGTGTTGCCCGCGTTGTCGCGCGCGTTCACGGTGAAGCTGAACGCGCCGACCGCGCCCGTGTTGAGCGGAGCGCCGTTTGCGATTGTGCCCGTGCACTCTGCGACGCCTGAGCCGAAGTCCCTGCAACCGTAGCTGGCCGCTACATTCTGGCCGAGCAGGTAGACAGCATCAACGGCAGGTGCGGCGACGTTGATGGCGGGCGGCGTCGTGTCTTGCCCGGAGAGTTCAGTGATGATGAACGGGCTGAGCGACGGGACGCGTGCATAGACGGTGCGTGTCGTGAAGTTGTGCGATGGGCTGTCGGGCGCGAGGATCGTCCGGTCAACGAAGTTGGGGGCGGGCGGCTCGCCGTGCAGGACGCGCAACGTGCTGAAGGTGATCGGGTTGGTGATGCCGGGCACCTGGAAGCCGATGGTGATCGGCCCCGTGTAAACGGCGGTGGTTGTGATCTCGAAGGCGAGACTGTTGGCGTTGATGATGTACTCGCCGGGGATGCCTTGCAGCGAGTTCGGGTCAATCGGCGTCACGGTCGTCTCGCCCGCCTGTGTGACGTTCGAGAAGGTGAGCGTCGCGCCGCTTTCCGTCACTGTGACGTTCGTGCCATTGGGCGTGTCGCCCGCGGGCATGACCGGTCGCCAGTGGTGGCTGTAGCCGCCCTCGGGGTTGTTCGTCAGGCTCACCAACTGCTGCGTCGCGCCGTCCGACCAGAGCGCGTAGACCTGTCCCGGAGACTTGAGGTGTGTGTCGTAGGTGACGACCGCGCCGTCGGGCGAGAACTGCGGGTTCGAGCCCCACTGTATCCCCTCGGTGAGTTGCACGCGGTTCGAGCCGTCGGCGTTCGCCGTGTAGTAGCGCGGGATGCCGTCGGCGTAGCTGTAGTAGGTGACGCGTGAGCCGTCGCGCGACCAGCCGAAGTCATGGACGAACTCGTTGTCGTCGCCCAGCAGGAGTTGCGAGTCCGTGCCGTCGGCGTTCACCGAGCGGAGGCCGGGGTGCGCCGCGTAAGCGATTCTCGAAGTGCCGGGAATCCACCGCGCGGTTGACACCGTGTGCTGCTCTTCCGTGAGCCGCTGGCGGCCTGTGCCGTCGGCGTTCATCACGTAGACCTGTTGCGTGTAGTCGCTGTTGTGCGACAGGAAGGTGATCTTCGAGCCGTCGGGCGACCAGAGAGGCCGCGTGTCGTTCTCGATGCTCGTTGTCAGTTTCGTCAGTCCTGTGCCGTCGGCGTTGACGACGTAGATGTCCGAGCCCGCGCCGTTGTAGGCGTTGAAGACGACCTTCGTGCTGTCGGGCGACCATTCGGGGTAGAACATCCACTCCATCCCGCCGGCGAGCGTCTGGCGGTTCGTGCCGTCGCCGTTCATCACGGCCAACTCGACCGCGCCGTCGGTGTGCTCGCTGACGAAGGCGATCCGTGTGCCGTCGGGCGACCAGCGGCCTTCGTCCTCCCACTGGTCGGGAGTCGAGGTCAGGTTGGTCTGGTTCGAGCCGTCGGCCTTCATCGAGTAGATGTCGGTCGTGTTCGTGTTCGGCGGCTGGCGCGTGAAGACGATGGTTCCGGTCGTGGGCGGATTGGGCTGCGGCGTCGGGGCTGCGACCGGCTGCGTCCACGTGAGCGTGAGCGGCGCTTGCTGCCCCCACTGGCCGTCGAGCGCGATGTAGTAGACCGTTCCCGCCACGGCCTCGAAGCGGACGCGGCTGGCGAAGTTAAAGAGCGAGAGGTCGTTGTTCGATGCGACCTCGGTGAGTGAGGCGACGCCCGCCCCGGTGTAGACGCCGAGCAGAGGGTCGCCGTGGTCGCTGCCCTCGGTCGTGAACTCGACGTAGCCGCTCGCCGGAGCCTGCCAGCGGTACCAGATTGACGAACCGCCGTGCTGGCCTGCGTGGTTGGGCTCGCCCGTCTCCTTCGTGCTGAACAGGTTCGAGCCCGCGACGGTGCCGGTCGCGCCCGTGATCTCCTGCGCGTTGGCGAAGTTGTCGTTGGCGGGCGGGGGCGGCGGGGCGACAACCGGCGTTTGGACGGTCATCGTGTTGTTGGCGGACTGCGGGTCGGCGGTCGTCGTCGTGACGCTCGCAGTGTTTTCGAGCGTCGCGCCGGGAGCCGCCGTGACCGTGCCCTGCACGTAGATGCTCACGCCGGTGTTCGGCTCGATGTCGCCGAACGAGCAGGTGATTGTCCCCGTCTCTCCGTTGGCGGGGGTCGTGCATGTGCCCAACTCGTTGTAGAAGTAGTTGAGCGCGAAGCCCTGCGGGAGCACGTCCGTGAAGCTCACGTCGCGCGCGCGGTTGGGGCCGTTGTTATAGACGTAGATGGAGTAGCCGGCACTCCAGCCCGGCTCTACGGGGCTGTAAGGGCCGTAGTTGAAGACGGCGAGGTCTGCCGTCTCCTGGGAAACGCCCGACTCGACGGTCTCGGCGACCGTGTAGGGGACGCCCGCGAAGCTGGCATCGGCTGTGGCCGTGTTCTGAATGACCGTGCCGCCCTGCATGACGTTGACGACTATTGTGACGGTCGCCTCCGTGCCCGCCGCGAGATCGCCGAGCGCACAATTGACGACGCCCGCTTGACCGTTCACAGGCGCGGAGCAAGCGCCCTGGCTCGCCGTCACGTCGGCGATGGTCGCCCCGATGGGGGTCTCGTCGATGAGGCTCACGCCCGTGGCCGTCTCAGTAGTGTGGTTGTTTCTGAGGGTTATGGTGTAGGTCAGTTGCCCGCCGTTTATCACGGGGTCGGGCGCGGCGTCGAGCGACAGGGAGAGCGCGGGGAGCGCGCGCCACGTCGGGTGCGCTGCCCCGGCGGTGATGAGTCGCTGGTTCGTGCCGTCGGGGTTCATCACGTAGAGGCCGCTGACGTTGTTGCGCGTGCCGATGAAGGCGATCTGCGTCCCGTCGGGCGACCAGACGGGGTGGTCGCTCGGCTCGGAGAAGACAGGCTGCGTGATCATCGTCTGGTTCGAGCCGTCCGCGTTCATGAGCCAGATGGTCTGGCCGCGCTGGAAGGCGATCTTCGAGCCGTCGGGCGACCACGCTGGACGCCGGTTCGAGACGTTGAAGTTGTTGCTGAGGTTGATCTGGTTCGTGCCGTCCGCGTTCATCACGAAGATTTGCGCGTTGTGGCTCGCCCAGTTGCGGACGAAGGCGATCTTCGAGCCGTCGGGCGACCAGGAGGGCTGCTGGTCGTCGTCCGTTCCGTTGCTGAGCTTGACGGTCTGCCCGCCGCCGGAGTCAACCGTCCAGAGCTGGTTGTTGCGTGCGAAGACGAGGCGCGTGCCGTCGGGCGACCACGCAGGATAGTAGTCGCTTGTGCGCGGCGAGCGGTCGTAGCCATCCGAGATGCGCTGGCGGTTCGTGCCGTCGGCGTTGGCGGTGAAGACTTCATACGTCCCGCGCTTGACGTGCGTGAAGGCGATCTTCTTGCCGTCGGGCGACCACGCCGGGTGCTGCTCGTGGTTCGACTCCGAGAGAAGCAGGGCGCGTCCGGTGCCATCGGGGTTGACGACGGAGATGTCGAAGGCCGAGCCGTTGCCGCCGCCCTCGAAGGCGATCTGGCCGTTGACGCGCAGGGGCGTCGCAGTGGGCGTTGGCGTCGGGGTCGGCTGAGGCGTTGGCGTCGGAGTGGGCGTGGGGGTCGGGGGCGGTGTCGTCGGCGTGCGCTGCCAGTCGGCGGCGCCGTCGCCCGCCGGGTCGTTGGTGATGCGCGTCTGGCCTGTGCCGTCGGCGTTCATCACGTAGATTTCCTGATTGTTGTCGCGCTCGCTGGTGAAGGCGAGCTTCGAGCCGTCGGGCGACCAATCGGGCGCGAGGTTGTTGCTCTGCCCGAAGGTGGTCAACTGCGTGCGGTTCGTGCCGTCGGCGTTCATCACGAAGACGGCGTGGCGTCCGAACTGCTCGGTGGTGCGGAAGGCGATCCGTGTGCCGTCCGGCGACCACTTCGGGTCGTACTCCGCCGCAGAAGACGTGTTCGTCAGGTTCGACTGATTCGACCCGTCGGCGTTCATCACGAAGATGTCGTTGTTGCCGGTGTTGTAGAAACGGCGGAAGCCGATCTGCGTGCCGCCGGGGAGCCACGTCGGGTTGTAGTCCTGGCCGGTCGAGCCGTCGGTGAGGCGCGTCATCGTGCCCGTGCCGTCGGAGTTGGCGACCCAGATGCGCTGGCCGCCGAGTTGGAAGGAGCCGTCGCCGTTGCCGGAGAAGGCGACCTTTGAGCCGTCGGGCGACCACGCGGGGCTGAAGTAGACGCCGCCGACGTTGACGACGACGGAGACGTTACTGCCGTCGGCAAACATCGAGTAGATGCGACTCTTCCCGTCCGCGCCGCGGTTGCTGACGAAGAGAATGCGGTGGCCGTCGGGCGACCAGGCGGGGTCGAAGTCCAGCGCCGCGTCGGTCGTCAGGCGCGTCACGCCCGTGCCGTCCGAGTTCATCGAGAAGATGTCAACGTTGCCGTTAGCGAAGCGCGTGAAGACGATCTTGCCGTTCGGGCCGGGCGCGGGCGTCGGCGTGGTCGTCGGCGTGGTCGTCGGCGTTGGCGTCGGTTGAGGCGTTGGCGATGGCGTCGGATTAGGTGTCGGCGTCGGTGTTGGAGTCGGGGACGGTGTTGGAGTTGGCGTCGGCGTGGCGGCGCGCACGATGAACGAAACGTCGGAGGTGTTGTTCGCAGTGCTCGCGTCGGGCGACGAACTGCTTACCTGCGCGTGGACTTGCGCTCCAGCGCCGTCGGGGAGATTGACGGTGGCATAGACCGTCACGTAAGCCTCGGTGAAAGCTGGCATGTTGCCGAGGTTGCAACTGATCGGCGAGCCGGTGCTTAGCGTCACGCTCGTGCACATGCCGATGGTCGGCTGTATGCTCGTGAGGGTCAGGCCGGGCGGAATCGTCTCCGAGAACGTGACGTCTGCGGCCATGCTAGGCCCGTTGTTGAAGACCCGGCTGCGGAAGACAAGGCTTCCACCCGGCTCGACAACGTTAGGCTGCGCTTCACTCGTAACTTGCATGTCCGCGCTAACTGTCGGCGTTGGCGTCGGGGTCGGGAACGGCATCGGGGGCACGCCGAGCGGTTGCCAACTCGCGCGCGAGTCCTGCGTCGGCGCGGTGGTAACGCGCGTTTCACCGGAGCCATCGGCGTTCGCGTAGTAGAGGTCGCGGTTGCCGTCGCGGTCGCTGCTGTAGATGACCTTCGTGCCATCGGGCGACCACGCTGGCATCAGGCCGCCGGCGGGGGCGTTCGCGTTGACGAAGGTGACGTTCGAGCCGTCGGCGTTCATCACGAAGATGCCGGACTGGTTGAAGAGCTGGCCGCGATTCATGCTGAAGAAAGCGATCTTCGAGCCATCGGGCGACCAGGACGGGTAGTAGTCGTGCGAGTGGAAGTTGGTGATGTTGTGCTGGTCGCTGCCGTCGGCGTTCATCACGTAGATTTCGAGGTTGGCGTTGCCGTTGCGCGTCGTGGCGAAGGCGATCTTCTGGCCGTCGGGCGACCACGTCGGCAGGTAGTCGTAGCCGGGAGTGTTGGTCAGGTTGACGACGTTCGAGCCGTCAACGTTCATCACCATGATGTCGGCGTCTGCGCCGAACTGTCCCCAACTCGTGTAGGCGATCTTCTGGCCGTCGGGCGACCAGGCGACGCGCTCGGTCGGCTCGGCATTGTCGTTGAGGCGGACGCGCCCCGTGCCGTCGGGTTTGAATATCTCGACGCCGGAGCCGCTCACGTTGCCGCTGTGCTGGTTGGCGGGGCGCGTGACGGCGATGCGCGTGCCGTCGGGCGACCAGACGGGCGCGTAGTCGCCCTCCGAGCCGGGAATCTTTGTTTCGCCCGTGCCGTCCGCATTTATCAAATAGACGCCGTCTGCGGGCGAGGAGTTGACGGCTCCCCATTTGTTGAAGACGATCTTGCCGTTTGTGGGCAGCGGCGGATTGTAGAGGAAGTCGGAGAGCGTGTAGTTTGTGGTGATGCAGCCGCTGGTGCTCTGCGCGCCCCCGGTCACGCCGTCGAGACGCACAATGTTGACCTCGTACAGACTGACGCACCCGGCGGGAACGCTGAAGGCGTAGTGGCCGTTTGCGTCGGTCGCCGTCGTCTGCGTCGAGTCGCCTGTGAGATTAACGGTCACGCCGGGGACGCCCGCGCCCGAAGAGTTCTTAACGTAGCCGTCGAGCGTAACATTGTAGGGGGCTTGGTAGATGATGTCGGGGACGGCGTAGTCGGAGAAGAAGCAACCGCTCACACTGACCGTGCTGCCCATCTGAGCGCCGTTCACGACGTTGTGGAATGCCTTGATCTCGAAGGGGCCGCAACCCCCGTGGAACAGGCTGAACTGGTAATAGCCGTTCGCGTCGGTAGTAGTCCCGCCTGCGGCCGCACCGCTGATGGTGACGAGTGCGCCGGAGACGGGCTGGCCGAACTGATCCTTGACATAGCCGTAGAGGCGTATTTGCTCCTGCTGTAGAGACGCCGCGCTCGCCTGTGGCGCGAACAACAAATTCGGGAAGAGAATAAGGGCTGCCAAAAAGATGCTGAGCAGGCGTCGTGCGTTGGGGGCGGTGTGTCTCATGGAAGGGAACTCCTTTTAGGGTTAAGCGGATTGCTCTACGGGTGGCGGCGCATGTAGGGGAGCGTCTGGCAGCGGCGCGGGGGCACGGCGGCTGCTAGAGCGCGCAGACTTCGGACACGCCGGTTAATAAGCCGGTGACGCTCGCGCCGGTTAAATTGAGTTCGACAAAGTGCAGTGTCAGTGTCGAGAGGAGGCGACCGGATGAGCGTTAAAATTATTAGCTGCTGGCTGCGGACTTAACGGGTCAGGATCGTACGTGCGGGCGAGCGGTCGCCTGACAGGCGTAGTGCAGGCACACAAAGGGCGCACGGGCGGCACAAAAAGGTACGTGCGCATTTCGGGTGCGTATTGTCGGGCGCGTTTCGGGTCGGGATTTTCGCGCCGGGTCGCCGTTTGAAGCGGGGAATTGACAAGTCGCGGCCGACTTGAAATTTGTGACTTCTCGAACGGCGTTATTTGAACTGTGGTGCTTGAGAGAAGATTCGACGGAAAGGCAATGCTTGTGTGGACTGCCGTAATACTCGAACCCTTCGGCCTAACGAACGCGGGCTATCTTAGCGGGATATAAATTATTGTCAAGTCGAAAATGTGGCGCAAGTATGTCGGGGGTGTTCGCAGCGTGTTTCGGCGGCTCGTGCGGGCGGGGATTCTGGTGGCGGTTTTTTTGTTGGAGAGGGATAAAAACCCTCATCGCCGAAACGCAGAGAGCGCAGAGGGAGCGCAGAGAAAACATTTAGTTCTTCTCTGCGCCCTCTCTGCACTCTCTGCATCTCGGCGGTAAAGGCTTTAGTCCTTAGAGCGGACTTAAGCATGAGCGGGCTCTGCCCCTAAAGTCTGATCTGACCATAAAGTAAGAAGTTTGACTATAAAGTGGCCAGGGCTACGATGCGAGAATGAGTTGCTTTGCACAATCCTATAAGCATCTGCGCAAAGATTCCCCTGGTGGGCCTAGTGACCACACCACTGAGATTCACAAGGGACTCCATCCCCGTCGCCGTCCATTTCTGTTCCGGGACAATTCTTGATGTAGAAAGTGGCTTCTTCACACGACGACATCTGGGAGCAGCGTGTCTTGCCTTCACAACGAAACCGCGTCTGGCTTGACGCGGGCTGCCGGGACCGCTCCGACGGCTTTTGAGACGTTCGCCCACAAGCGTAAACCGAAGCTGCGAGGCAGGCACAGATAAGTAGAAAACGTCCGTTCATAGTGTTGGACCCAACGCTTATTAGACCTCCTGAATGACGAATTATATTACGTCAAATCTGGCGCCTAACTTATTGCGCCAACCGGTTCGGACTTTATGGTCAAAACTTTCACTTGCCCCTAAAGTCGCTCTGATTCTCGACTTTAGGGGTGAGGCCGCATGAGCGATTATCACGGGCGGGAAAATCTTTAACGGATGCGGACGGTGAACGAGACGCTGCCGGATGTGCCCGGCGGCATCGTGCCCGTCAGTTTCCAGCCAACGTAAGTGACGTTGAAATCGTACGCGCCGGAGGCCGTGTAGGCCGACGAAGGAGTCCAGGGGGGCGACAGCGGGTAGGCGAGCAGGGGATCGTTGTAATACCTGTAATCCGTCGGGACGATGCTCAGCGTGCTCGTGCCGGGGTTGAAGGTCATCGAGCCGACTTTGAACTCCGTGTTGCGGACGATGCTCGTGCTCGTGTCGGTGATCGGGATGATGTCGATGATGGTCAATCCCTGCGCCGCCGAAGTTCCGGCGGTGTTGGTGAAGGTGATCGTGTAGGTCAACTCGGTGCCGGGCAGTTGCGGGTCGTACTCGCAGTTGGCGGGGGCGGTGCAGCGCTTTTGCAGTTTGACTTCGGGCGGGACGGGGACGCCGAGTTGCGCGCTCGCCTGATCGTCTTCCGAAGCGTTGTTGTTGTTCGGCGTCGAGTCGGGGTCGGGCGCGCCGGAAGCGGTGACTTCGGCGGTGTTGGTGATCGTCGTGCCCGAAGTTGTGACGCGGGCGGTGATCTGGAGCGTGCTGCTCGCGCTCGCGTTGACCGTGCCGACCGTCCACACGCCTGTCGCGCTGTTGTAGGCGGCGGAGGGCGCGGCGGAGACGAAAGAGAGTCCGGCGGGCAGTTGATCGCGCACCGTGATGCCGGAGGCGTTCGACGGCCCGGCGTTCGAGACGGTGAGCGTGAAAGTGACGTTCTGGTTGATGAGCGGCGCGGAGTTGTCGGCCGTCTTGGTCAGGCTGAGGTCGGCGCGCGAGACGATGGTGGTTGCGTCGTTCGCGCTGTTGTTGGCGGTGTTGGTTTCGCCGCCGCCGGAGGTGGACGCCGTGTTGGTCACGCTATTCGCCGCCGTTTGCAGGACGTTGACGGTGATGTCTATGGCGGGATAGCTCGCGCCCGTCGAGAGGCCGTCCGCGCGTATGCAGGTGACGGTCTGCGTGGAGATGCTGCACGTCCAGCCGCCCACGAGTCCGACGGGCGCGGTCGGCGTCAGACCTGCGGGCAGCGTGTCCGTGACGGTGACCGTGCCGCCGGTCGTGCCCGGCCCGGAGTTCGTGACGGTGACGGTGTAGATGCCCGTCTCTCCGCGCGTGAAGTTGCCGGTGTGGGATTTCGTGATGGTGAGATCGGGCGTGGAGGTGACGGTCACGTCTTCGTTGGTGCTCGAAGCCGAGTTGTAGCTGGCGAAGGTCGTGCCGTTTGCGACCGTGCGCGCCGGATCGAAATAGGTGGCCGTCGCAGGGTTCTGGTAAGTGCCGGTCGTGATGCTCGCAGAGATGTCCACCGTGAAAGTGAGTTGCACCTGACCCGTCGCGGGGATGGTGAACGCGCTCCACGCAGGATTCGTTGCGCCAACCGCCGGGTTGGTGACGGACGGGCGCGTCGCGCCGTTCGTGAACGTGACGGTTCCGTTTGATCGGAAGGTGAAACCCGCAGGCAACGCATCGGAGAGCGTGACGCTCGTGGCGGAGACGCGGTTGGCGGCGTTCGAGACGGTGATGGTGTAGGTGGCCGTCGCGCCCGTCGTGGTGTTCGTGACGGCGGCGGTGCTGGTCGTCTTCGTGACGGTCAGGAGCGGGACGCATTGCGCGCCGGAACGTATGCCGGAAATGTTGGCCTGCGTGACGACGAGCGTTGTGCCGTTGCCGCCGGGCGTCGCGCCGTAAGCATCGGCGAGGGTGGTGGTCAGGCCGTTCGCGCCGCCCGTCGCGGTGGCGTTCGGCGTACCGCCCGTCGCGGGAACCGTGTAGGCGATGAAGCCGCCCGCGCCGCCGCCGCCCGGGCCGTGACGGTCGCCGACACTTGTGCCGCCTGTGCGCCACGCGTCGCCGCCGCGCCCGCCCCACGCGCGGATGGTCAACCCGGCAAGACTGCTGTTTGCCGTGACGATGACGCTGCCGCCCGCGCCGCCGCCGCCGCCGCCGTCGTTGGCCGTGCTGTTGAGGGCGTCGTCGCCGTTGGCCGTGAGCGTGCCCGTGCCGCTGATGGTGGCGGTGCGTATGAGGATGATGCCGCCGCCCGCGCCGCCGCTCGAATCCGTGTCCACAGAGTTGTTGCGCGAACCCGCGCCGCCGCCGCCGCCGAGCACGACGCGCGTGGCATCGTTGGCAACCACCGCGCCGCCGAGGCCGCCGATGGCTTCGTTGTCGCGCCAGGTGTTGCCGCCCTGCCCGCCGTTGCCGCCGTTGCCGCCGCCGCCGCCGCCGGAGTTCGCTTCGTTATTCGTCGCGCCTGCGCTGTCCGTGCCGCCGCCGCCCGCGTTGCCCGGCGCGCCGCGCGCGTTGCTGCCGCCCGGGTAGCCTTCGGAAGAGTTTTCGATGACGGTATCGGTCGCGCGGTCGTAGATGTAACGCGGCGTGCCCGCGATGCCTTCGCCCTTCGTGCCGTGCGCGCCGATGGTCGAGGTCAGGGGAACCGAAGTGGGATAGGCGTAGTCGAAGATGCTGTTGTTGATCCTGACGTTGTTGACCCTGCCGCCTACGAGCGGTCGCCCGCCGCCGCCGCGAAAGCCGCGACCGTTGACGCTCACCGTCGCGCCCGCCAGATTGAGCGTGCCCGCCACGTCGAAGGCGAGGATGCCGCCCGTCCCCGTCACATGATCCCAGGACGCCGCGCTCAGGCCGCTCGTCAAGGTTGCGCTCGCGTATTGCGGCACGCGCACGACCTGAAATTTGCGCTGCCCCTGCGTGCCGGTCGCCGCCGCGTTCGTGTAGCTGTAAATGAGGCCGTTCGCGCCGCCGAGACCGCGTATCGAGACGGTGTTTGCGCCGAGTCCGATGCTGGTGGTGGCGACGACGTATTCGTAGCGACCGGAGTTGTTGATGTTCGACGCGCCGCGCGCCGTGCCGTTGTTTGCGCCGTAGGCCGTGCCGTTCGTCGCGTTGATGGCGGCGTCCTGCATCTGTATGACGAGCAGGAGGTCGCCCGCCGTGATCGGAACGGAAGCGCCGTCGAAGCGCGCCGCCCCGACCTGTATGCTGGTCGCCCCGACGCTGGCGCTGGCCGTGCCCGGATAGTAAGTGTTGATGACGCCGGAGAGCGTGGCGACGTTGTCGTTGCCGGGCAGCGCGCAGACGTTTTGCGCGCGCGCGGAAGGCGTCGCGGCGAGAAGCGCGAGCGCCGCAAAGAGCGCCCACAGCGAGGCACGACAGATTAAGTTGTCGCAGTTCCGCGCGCGCTTCACGGTCTGACTCCTTCGCCGGCTGGTTGCTGCTGCTGCGTTGAGCGTGTGCCTTCCGGCCTGGCTGCCGGTTCGGCCGTCTTATCGCCCGCGAACTTTTGCTCGCCGGAAGCGGGCGCAAGCAGCCCGTCGGGCGAAGTGCCGAAGAGATCGAAGAGGTTGGAGAGCTTGGTGGAGATGGTGAAGTAGAAGCCGCGCGGTTGTGCGACGACGATGCCGCCGGGTTCGCTGGCCGAAGTGAAGTTATAGCCGACGCCGATGCGCATGTCTGCGAAGACCCAGTAGCCGAGTTCCGCGCCCGCGGACGTGCGCGTCGTCTGCGAGACGGGCTGCGACATGAGGCGCACTTCGCCCGCCACGTCGAAGGCGCGGCGCAGGCGGCGCTGCACGCGCAGTTGCGCCAGGTATGTCAGCGCCGACGCGTCCATCAAACCCTGACGACTGTTCGCGCCGAACTTGAG
>DASQDV010000490.1:0-1756 GCA_035633995.1 Pyrinomonadaceae bacterium
TTCTTTCGGGACGGCGGTGCAGTTGAAGGGGACGAAGACTTTGGCGCGGCGAGAGGAGAGCGCGTGGATGGCGCGTGCGACCAACTCTTTACCCGTGCCGGATTCTCCGGTGACGAGGACGGTGACATCAGAGGAACGTATCTTGTGGACTTCTTCGACGAGCCGCGTCATCGCAGGCGACGAGTGGATGAAGCCGGGCATCAGGCCGGTGCCGGTGTAGGTGTTCTGCTCCTGCACGCCGCGACCGGAACTGACGCGTGCGCGCAGAGCGCAGACGTTCATGCCGAGTTCGACGACGCGCAGCAGGGAATCAATCGGCAGGCCGCCGGAGAGCGTGGCCGCTGCGCGCGGCTCGATGTAGAGCAGGGCGGGCGTGGCGTTCGTCGGGCGGAGCATAGTGACGGAGGCGTCGTGTTCCAGCGCCAGACGCTCGCGCTCGCCGTCGTTCTTCGCCATGCACAAAGCGTTTGCCATCTCGCCATTTTCTTCGCCCGCGCCGCCGTGCGAGACGACGACCTTGATCGTGCCCTCCTCGTCGATTTCGGTGATGAAGACGCGCCGCGCGTTCGTCTCCTGATCGAGCACGGCCGCCAGTTCCCTGAGCAGCAGTTCGCGCGAGGCAACGGCCTCGGCGAGCCTGAGCGTCAGGAGTTGCGCGAAGGCCGAAACCTCGTGGCGCTGTTCGGGCGAGCCGACATCGACTTTGGCGAGCGCGTCCTCTGTGCGCTGGATGTCGAGCCGCGCGCCGAGTTCGTTAAACGTGTGCAGCGCGCGCGAGAAATGTTCGGCGGAGCGTTCGGGCTGGACCCTTTCGTAAGCCGTGCCGAGCCCGTAGAGCGCGAGCGCGGTGCGGTAGCGGTCGCCGAGGATGGAGAAGATCGAGACGCTGCGACTGAAGTGGTGGATGGCGAGCGAGGCGTCGGATGCGGCGAGCGCGTGCAGGCCATGGACGCGCTGCGACTCGCCCGCGACGGCCAGATCGGCAGTGGAATCGCTCGTCTGCTCCATGACTTTGTGCAGTTCGGCGGCGCACTCGTACGGCTCGTTGCAGCGCAGGTAAACTTCGGCCAGCAGCAGGCGCGAATCGCAGACGGCCTGCCGGTCCCCGATGCGCTCGGCGAGCGCGAGCGCCTTCGTGCTCTCGCCCAGCGCGCGCGAGGGTTCGTTCATCACCAGATGGCAGCGCGCCAGCGTGCGCAGCGCCTGACCCTCGTACCACTTGTTGCCGTGATCGTGCGCGAGCCGGACGGCGTGTTGCAAATGTTCCTGCGCTTCGAGCAGGTTGCCGCGCAGCATCTGCAACTCGCCGAGCGAGTCGAGGATCATCGGCACTTTGGCCTTCGCGCCCTGCTCGTCGAATTCCGAAGCCAGCGCGAGCGCGCGTTCCAACGCCCGCTCGGCGCGCGACCAGTCGCCGACGAGTATGAGGTTGATGCCGAGGTTGTTGTAGCCGTCTACGGCGTTGGCTTTGTGGTCGGTGCGCTCGTAGTAGTCAATCGCTTTTTCGAGATAGCGGATGCCGTCCTGCGGGCGTTTGAGAAACCAGCACGCGCCCGACATGTTGGCGTAAATCTTGCC
The DNA here is from genome assembly GCA_035633995.1 of Pyrinomonadaceae bacterium. Taxonomy (GTDB): domain Bacteria; phylum Acidobacteriota; class Blastocatellia; order Pyrinomonadales; family Pyrinomonadaceae; genus JAIVJZ01. The sequence goes on from DASQDV010000490.1 coordinate 1,579, forward strand.
CAGCATGAAGGGGGCGGGATGATCGCCGACGAGCTTCAGCGCCTGCTCTAAATATTCCAACGCGCTCTCATAAGCGCCCTCGAAGATACATTCGAGCGCGAGGCCGCGATAGGATTCGGCCATCCCGCGCCAGTCGCCGGTGTTGCGGAAGTGGCTGAGCGCGCGTTGCGAGTTGTCG
>DASQDV010000491.1:0-8119 GCA_035633995.1 Pyrinomonadaceae bacterium
CCTCGAAGCTGCCGGGTGCGACTATTCTTACCAGCCGGACGTGAAAGACGACAGCCTCGTCGAAGCCATACGCGGTTACGCGCCGGACGCGCTCGTCGTGCGCTCGACGAAGGTGACGGAAGCGATGCTCGACGCGGGCGCATTGAAGCTGGTCGTGCGCGCGGGCGCGGGCTACAACACGATTGACGTGGCGGCGGCATCGCGTCGCGGCATCTACGTCTCGAATTGTCCCGGCAAAAATTCAATCGCGGTGGCGGAACTGGCCTTCGCTTTGATACTCGCGCTCGACCGCCGCGTGGCCGATAACGTCTCGGCGCTGCGGCAAGGCCAATGGAACAAGAAGGAGTTTTCCCAGGCGCGCGGCCTCTACGGGCGCACGCTCGGACTCGTCGGGACAGGGCAGATCGGGCCGGAGATGATTCGTCGCGCGCAAGCCTTCGGGATGCCGGTCGTGGCGTGGAGCAGGAGTTTGACGGACGAGCGCGCGGCTGAACTCGGCGTCGAACGCAAAGACAGCCCGCTCGAAGTTGCCCGCGCGGCGGACATCGTGAGCGTCCACGTCGCTTTGAAACCCGATACGCGCTCGCTGATCGGCGCGGACTTCTTCGACGCCATGCGCGAAGGCGCGTACTTCATCAACACCGCGCGCGGCGAGGTCGTCGATCAAGCCGCGCTCGTCGCGGCGATGCGCGGGCGCGGGATTCGCGCAGGGCTCGACGTTTTCGCCGTCGAGCCTGCGTCCGCTACGGGCGAGTTCGCAGACGAGATCGCGCGCGAGCCGAACCTCTACGGCACGCACCACATCGGCGCTTCCACAGATCAGGCGCAGGAAGCCATTGCCGCCGAAACCGTGCGCATCATCCGCACTTTCAAGGAGACAGGCAAAGTGCCGAACGTCGTCAACCTCGCCGCGCGCACGCCCGCCACGCACCTGCTCGTCGTGCGCCACCGCGACCGCCCCGGCGTGCTCGCGCAAGTGCTCGACGCCATCCGCGCCGCGCAGATCAACGTGCAGGAGATGGAGAACATCATCTTCGAGGGCGCCGAGGCCGCCGTCGCGCGCATCAACCTCGAAGCCGCGCCGCCCGCCGCCACGTTAGAAAAGCTACGCGCGGAGAACGCGGACATAATGGAACTCGATCTGCTGGAAGTGCGTTCATAATACCCCGGTTAGAAATCTTCGCGCGGGGGTTGAAGAAGTGATGTCTATTCGATTGCTTTTATATTTGGCGACGCTGCTGCCTGTCATCACGCACGCACAGACCCCCACACCGGCAACGCCGCGAACACCGACGGAAGCTCGCCAACAAGCAATCAAACCCATGCGCAACACCGGCGCCACGCTGGAAACCTATATGCAGGCGTTAGCGGAACAGAAACGCCGCGCGCGTCGTTTGGTCGGTCGCTTCAAAGTGTCCGATTGGAGCGGCGAGCAGTTGTTCGATCTCGGACGATTGGCTAATTTGGCCGAGCAGCACGAGGACACCGAACGTGCGCTTACGGCGTACCTGCGAGACCCTGCCGCCGAACACGCGAAGGCGGCGCGCCAATTATTGCTCTACGCGCTTGTGGCCCTGCAAAAATGGGATGCGGCGACAGTTGTGGCGAACGCCTTGTTGAGCGCGCCGGAGTTCGACGAAGAGGTCATTGATAGCACGAGGGCAGTGATGAACGGCCTGCGTCCGTCACAGACGGCGCGCGCCATCGCGCTCGGCGAGAGACTTTATCCCAAGTTGTTACGCCACGCTGCGGAGAAAGGCGGCAACCCGACACAAGCTGTGCAGTTGCTGGAATCCGCTCTGGAACTTGGTCAACTCTATCGCGAGGCGGGAAAGTTTACACAAGCAGCGGAGTTGATACGCTCGTTCCGAGTCGAGTTTGGACAAAGCCCGCTCGCCGCAAATCAGTTTGCGGAGAAACTCGTGGAAGCAGCAATCCGCCGCGTCGAACTGGTTGAAAGTTACGCGCCGCCGCTCGAAGTGACGGGGCGCGTCGGCGTGCTTCCCACCGGCTCGCTCGCGGCATTGAAGGGAAAGGTCGTCCTCCTCGATTTCTTCGGGCACTTCTGTGCGCCCTGTGTTGCCAATATTCCTGAATTGAACCGCCTGAAGAAAACGTATGAAGCTCAAGGACTCGTCGTGTTGGGGGTGACGACTTACTTCGGTTACTTCGGTGAGCGTCAGCAGTTGACGGTCGCGGAAGAGCACACGGCTCTACAAAAGTTGCTCGCCGAGCGCGACGTGCAGTTTGGTTTACTCGTCGGCCCGAAATCTAACTTCAACGCTTACGGCGTCGTTGGGCTGCCTGCTATGGCTCTGCTGGACCGTGAGGGGCGGGTGCGTTATTTCAAAACCGGCGAGGCTATGGGCGCAGCAACCGAACGTCTTGTCCGTTCTCTGCTCGCCGAACGCACGCCGCGAGCGCATTTGCAAGCGCGAGATATGACGCGCGATACAGTTCGAGAGTCTTACTAAGGATGAAAACAACTTTAATCACGGGCGCGTCGAGCGGGATCGGCGAGGTGTTCGCGCGGCGGCTGGCCGAGCGCAAGGAGAACCTCTTGCTGGTGGCGCGCTCGGAGGATAAGTTGAACGCGCTGTGCAACGAGTTGGGGCGCTCGGCGAGCGGCATCAATTGCCAGACGGTGGCGCTCGACTTGTCGGAGGCGGGCGCGGCGCGTCGCCTGTTCGACGAGACGGAGCGGCGCGGCCTTCTGGTTGAAACGCTCGTCAACAACGCGGGCTTCGGTTCGATGGGCGAGTTCCTCTCGCTCGACCTCGCGCGCGAGTTGAACATGATTGATTTGAACGTCAAGTCGCTCGTCGAACTCACCTATCTCTATCTCGCGCCGATGCGGCGACGCGAGCGCGGGACGATCATCAACGTCGCCTCGACCGCCGCCTTCCAGCCCGTCCCTTACATGGCGACCTACGCGGCCACCAAAGCCTTCGTGCTCTCTTTCACGGAGGCGCTGTGGGACGAGAACCGGCGTCACAACATACGCGTCATGGCCTTGTGCCCGGGCGCGACGGAGACCAATTTCTTCGACGCGGCGGGCGTGCGCAAACCCCCCTTTCGCATCGCCGAAACTGCGGAAGACGTGGTCGAGACGGCGCTGCGTGGACTCGACAGGGGCAAAGGCCATATCATCTCCGGTTGGCTCAACTACGTGCAGACGCAGGCCGAGCGCCTCGTGCCGCGCTCCGTCGTCACGCGCATCGCCGGGAAGGGCATGCGTTCGGGGCTGAACATCAAGTAGGACTTAAATCCATTTCAGGAAGAGAACCAATGACAGAGAGAATCTATAACTTCAGCGCGGGGCCGGCGGTGCTGCCCGTGCCCGTCCTCGAAGAAGCGCAACGCGACATGCTCTCCTTGCCCGGCGTCGGCATGTCGGTGATGGAGATCAGCCACCGCTCGAAGACTTTCGACGAGATCATCAATGGCGCCGAACAGGGCTTGCGCGAGTTGATGAATATTCCCGAAAACTACAAGGTGCTGTTTTTGCAGGGCGGCGCGAGTTTGCAGTTCTCGATGATCCCGATCAATCTTCTGGCGGAAGGCCAGACCGCCGACTACATCATCACGGGCAGTTGGGGCAAGAAGGCTCTCAAAGAGGCCAAGCGCGTCGGCACTACAAACGTCGTCGCCGACACCGCCGACAGCCGCTACTCGCGCACGCCCGAACAGCACGAATTGAAACTCTCGCCCGACGCGGCCTACGTCCACCTCACCTCGAACGAAACGATTGAGGGCGTCGAATGGAAACACCTGCCCGACGTGGGCGAAGTGCCGCTCATCTCCGATGCCTCTTCGAACATCCTCTCGCGCGTCGAACCCGTCGAGCGATACGCGATGATCTACGCGGGCGCGCAGAAGAACATGGGGCCGTCCGGCCTCACGCTCGTCATCATCCGCGAAGACCTGCTGGCGCGCGCGCCCTCCGGCCTCCACACGATGCTCGACTACCGCACGCACGTCGAGAACAATTCGCTCTACAACACGCCGAACACGTGGGGCATCTACATCCTGAACCTCGTCTGCAAGTGGCTCAAGGGCAAGGGCGGCCTCGCCGGGATGGAGCGCGAGAACGAGGCGAAGGCCAAGTTGCTCTACGACGCGATTGACGCGACCGACTTTTATCGCGGCCACGCCGCACCCGAAGCGCGCTCGCTGATGAACGTCACGTTCCGTCTGCCGTCGGAAGATTTGGAGAAGCAGTTCGTGAAAGAGGCTACGTCGGCGAAACTCGACGGCCTCAAAGGCCACCGCTCGGTCGGCGGCCTGCGCGCCTCGATCTACAACGCTTTCCCGCGCGAAGGCGTCGAAGCACTGGTCGAATTTATGAAGGAGTTCGAACGAAAGAACGGCTGAGTCTAAGCGTATGAAGAAACCATTCCTCCTGTTGATCTTGATAGTAACCTGCGCCCTCCTGCTCGCCGCGTCTCTCTCGGCGATGCAAACGGCGAGGCCGAACTCGCCCGCGCAGGCCGACGATAAAGTGGCGCTCGCCGCCGAGAAGCATCTGCGCAACGTGCGCCAGTTGACCTTCGGCGGCGAGAACGCCGAGGCGTATTTCAGCGGCGATGGCCGTCAACTCATCTTCCAGTCGAAGCGCGACGGGCGCGGGTGCGATCAGATTTACACGATGCGCGCCGACGGCTCGGACGTGCGCATGGTCTCGACCGGCGAAGGGCGCACGACCTGTTCCTACATCTTCCCGAAAAACCCGAAGCGCATACTGTACGCCTCGACGCATCTCGGCGCGCGCGAGTGCCCGCCGAATCCTGATTTCTCGAAGGGCTACGTCTGGGCGATCTATCCCTCGTATGACATCTTCACCGCGAACGCCGACGGGTCGAACGTCCGGCGTTTGACCGACGCCGCCGGCTACGATGCCGAAGCGACCATCTCGCCCGACGGCAAGACGATCGACTTCACCACGATGCGCAGCGGCGACCTCGACATCTACACGATGGATGCCGACGGGCGCAACGTCCGTCGCTTAACGACCGAACTCGGCTACGACGGCGGCGCGTTCTTCTCCGCCGATGGCCGTCAGATCGTCTATCGCTCCTACCACCCGCAGACGCCCGAACAAGTGGCGCGCTACAAGCAGAAACTCGCGGAGAATTTGATCGAGCCGAACACGTTTGAAGTCTGGGTGATGAACGCCGACGGCACGAACAAGCGGCAGGTGACGAAACTCGGCGCGGCCAGTTTCGCGCCCTATTTTTTCCCCGACGCACGGCGCATCATCTTCGCCTCGAACGTCAACGACCCCAAGCGGCGCAACTTCGACCTCTACGCGATCAACGTGGACGGCACGGGGCTGGAGCGCATCACCTACGAAGAGACCTTCGACGGCTTCCCGATGTTCACGCCCGACGGCAAGAAATTGGTCTTCGCCTCGAACCGCAACGCCAAGACGCGCGGCGACACGAACATCTTCATCGCGGACTGGGTGGAGTAAAGATTAGTCCGTTGTCCGTAGTCAGTTGTCAGTTGCATGTGCTGATCGAAGGAAGTGGCTAAAGATCAGAATTTGAGTTAAGCAAGAGACAAAACAACTGACAACTGACTACGGACAACGGACAGATTTTTAATTTATGAGACGTAAAACTTTTCAACTGTTGTTCGTCGCCGTGCTGGCGGTGAGTGCGTTAGCGCAGCAGAGCGGCGCGGGTCAGGCGGGTGTGAGCGAGGAGCGTTTGCGCGCGCACGTCGCGTATCTCGCTTCGGAGAAATTGGACGGCAGGCGCACGGGCACGGCGGGCGCAACTGCGGCGGCGCAATACGTCGCGCAGGAGTTCGAACGCTACGGGCTGCGCGGGGGCGCGGGTTGGCCTGCGGGCACGAAGGAACGCATGAATGCGTACTTGCAGAAGTTCCCGTATGTCGCAGGCGTCGAACTCGGCAAGGCGAACGCGATGACGTTCACGCCGCGCACAGGCGAGGCGTCATCATCGCTCGACCTGCGGGTGGGCGAGGATTGGATGCCGCTCGCGTGGAGCGCGAACGCGCGCGTGGAGAGCGCGCCCGTCACCTATGTCGGCTACGGCATCAAGGCGGCTGAGTTGGGGCACGACGACTACGCGGGCGTGGACTTGAAGGAACGCATCGCGCTCGCGTTTGCGGGCACGCCCGACGGCGACAACAACCCGCACGGCAGTTTCGCGCGCTTCGCAGACCTGCGCTTCAAGGCGGCTGCGGCGCGCGAGCACGGCGCACGCGCGCTTATCGTCATCGCGCGCGAAGAGAATTTTAAGGACGAGCGCTTTGCGCGGCTGCGCGTGGACGAAAGCATCGCTTCGGGCGACGCGGGGATTCCCGTCGTCGTCATCTCAAGACAGGCGGCGCGGCGCGCTCTGGAAGCGGCGGCGACGCCGACGTTGAAGTTTGAAGAGTTGGAGAAGGCGATGGCCGCGCCGCAGGCGGGTACGCCCGGCTCAGCGAGCGTGCCTCAGCACACGATGACGACGGCGGAGGCGCGGCGTAATTTTTCCGCGCCGCTCAAAAACATCGCGTTCAACTTGAGCACGCAGATCGTGCGGCGCGAAGCTCCGGCGGCAAATGTCGTCGGCATACTAGAAGGCTCCGATCCGAAGTTGAAGCACGAGGCCATCGTCGTCGGCGCGCATTATGATCATCTGGGGCGCGGTGGGCAGGGCAGCCTCGCCTCGCGCGAAGGCGAGATTCATCACGGCGCGGACGACAACGCTTCGGGCGTGGCGGGCTTGCTCGAACTCGCGCGCACGTTCGCGGCGGAGCGCAAACAGGTGCGGCGCACGCTCGTCTTCATCGCGTTCGGCGGCGAGGAAGAGGGCTTGCTCGGATCTAGCTACTACGTGCGCAACCCCGCCGTGCCGCTCACAGAGACGGTCGCCATGATCAATCTCGACATGATCGGTCGGATGAAGGAGAACAAATTGATCGTGGGCGGCGTCGGCACGTCTGCCGAGTGGAAGAATTTGATCGCGCAGGCCAACGGCGATCTCAACATGAGAGTGACGGCGACGGGCGCACCTGCCGCGTCGTCGCAGGGGAGCGCAGCGGCGGCGGCGGACGGCGTTCCGGTCGTCGTCGCGGCGAACGGGCAGACGATTGTGCGCGCGACGACGGGCGAGCGTTTCGCGCTCACGTTGACGGAAGACGGTTTCGGGCCGAGCGATCACGCGTCGTTCTATGCCAAACAGACGCCCGTTTTGTTCTTCTGGACGGGCACGCACGAGGATTATCACAAGCCGACGGACACCGCCGACCGCATCAACTACGAAGGCCAACTGCGTGTCGTCTCCTTCGTCCGCGACCTCGTGCGCTCGGTTGACCGAAGCGACGCGCGCCCGACCTACACGCTCGCCAAGTCAGACGCGGCGGCGGGGCGCTCCTCAGGGTTCCGCGTCTACCTCGGCACCATCCCGAACTACGCGGAAACGAGCGATGGGATGAAACTCGACGCCGTGCGCGAAGATTCACCGGCGGCGAAAGCGGGCTTGCGCGCGGGTGACGTGATCGTGCGACTGGCCGGGCGCGACGTGCGCAACGTCTACGATTACACCTACGCGCTCGGCGAGATGCGTGCCGGGGTGGAGTATGACGTGGAAGCCGTGCGCGGGGGCGAACGTCTGAAATTCAAGTTGACGCCCACCGCAAGAAAATAGGTATGAAGCAGGAACGCGGAACGATGAACTGAAAGCAACTGTCTTCAGTTCATCGTTCCGCGTTCCTGCTTCCGCGTTTAATTTTACCAGCGGGGTTCGCGGTCGCCGCCGCCTCCTCCTCCGCCGCGATTGCCACGGTCGCCGTAGCCACCGCCGCCGCCACCTCCGTAGCCGCCACGACCGCCACCGCCACCACCGCCGCCGTAGCCGCCGCGCCCGCCGCCGCCACCGCCGCGATCAGCTTTCGGGCGCGCTTCGTTGACCGTCAGGGCGCGCCCGCCGAGTTCGTAGCCGTTGAACTGCGTGATGGCCGCCTGGCCGCCTTCCGATGTCGCCATTTCGACGAACCCGAAGCCGCGCGAACGACCCGTTTCGCGATCCTCGATGACGGATGCCGACTCTACTTCGCCCGCTTGCGAGAACAGGTCGCGCAGTTCGTCGCTCGTGGTGCGGAAGGA
>DASQDV010000492.1:0-2437 GCA_035633995.1 Pyrinomonadaceae bacterium
GAGAATATGAGTTACTTCATCGCGCCGGACACGGGCGCGCGCTACAACATCTTCGGCGAGGGCGGTGGCCGGAAATTGGCCGAAGCCTACGGCGTGCCGTTTCTCGGCGCAGTGCCGCTCGGCCTGGACGTGCGCGAAGGCGGCGACGCGGGCTTGCCCGTCGTCCTCAGCCATCCCGAGTCGCCGCTGGCCGAGGCGTTCCGGCATGTGGCCGAAGAGGTCGCGCGGCAAGTTTCGATTGAAGCGATGAAGCCCGAACTCAAAGTGGTCGTGACGCAGGCGCAATAAAAAACGTCCTTTGTCCTTTGTCCGTTGTCAGTTGTTCGTTGATGCTATTCTATGCTTGTGGCTCGCGGGCAAGGCGGTTAATATTAGCTACATGGTCGTTCTTAACAACTGACAACGAACGACGGGCAACGGACATCTAAAGGTTAATAACCGCATACTGAACGGGTCATAATTTAAGGAGAGAGAAAATGTCAACAGCAACAATGCCGACCGTGACGCTCAACGTGACGGAGAACGCGGCGACCGAGATCAAGAAGTTTATGGCGAGCGAAGAGGGCTTGCCGGAGACGGCGGGCTTGCGCGTGCGCGTGGTGCCGGGCGGTTGCTCCGGCTTCCAGTACAGCCTCAACATCGAAGAGGAATCGAAGCAGGGCGACAACGTGACGGAAGCGCACGGCGTCCGCCTCTTCGTCGACATGTTCAGCGCGCAATACCTGAACGGCGTCGAGATCGACTACGTTAACGGCGTGATGGGTTCGGGCTTCACCTTCAAGAACCCGAACGCGACCGGCGGCTGCGGCTGCGGTTCATCGTTCACCGCCTAAGTCTCGATTCGAACACTCAAAGGAAAAGCGCGTTCGTGTGAAAGCGACAGAGCGCGCCGTCGGTCTTTCAAAAAAGGCGACGGCGCGCTTCCGGCTTTCACGTAACGCGCTTTTCCTTTTTTGTTGTACACTGCGGAGACAAGCATCACCCAAAAATTTCATACAGGAGCTGACCGAGAAGATGCCCGTAATCGAAGCCGAGACCGCCACAGGCACACAGTCCATTGACGCCGCAGAGGGACGCAAACTCGTCCTCGCCCTCGAAGACGCCGGAATCGACATTCTCCACCGCTGCGGCGGCAACGCCAAATGCACGACCTGCCGCGTCGAAGTGCTCGCGGGCGACCCCGGCGAGATCAACGAGGCCGAACGCGCGCGACTCGCGCAGGAGACGGGACTGGCCGAAAACGTCCGCCTCTCATGCCAGGTGCGCGTCACGGACGATCTGAAAGTGCGCGTCCTGCGCCAGGCCAGCACCACCAACCTCGCGCCGGGAACCAGACCTGGCGAAGACTAATTCGAGACGCCGGATGCCAGATGCCGGATGCCGGCGAAGCGGCTTGAGTTCATTTCTGACATCTAATATCCGGCATCCATAGTTATTGCGCCTCGGTTCGCTTGGTGTTAATCTCTCGCGCGTAACATCCGTTTAAGCAAGCCACACCACACATCAGGAAAAAATTCGGAGGTCATATGCTGATCGAGTCGTCTGCTCATCTCCCCGCCGGTTTCGCGATGCTGCAAGAGATTTTCCACGCTCCGGGCGCTGAAGCGCTCGTGCGCGTGCTGTTGCGCTGGGCGCACTTCGTCGCGGGCATCGCCTGGATCGGGCTGCTGTACTTCTTCAATCTCGTCAACGTTCCGTTCCAGAAAGGCATCGACGCCGACACGAAGAAGAAGGTCAATCCGGATTTGCTCACGCGCTCGCTCTGGTACTTCCGCTGGGGCGCGCTCGTCACCGTGCTCGTCGGCTTGATGTACTACGCCATGTACATCCTCAAGGGCGACGTGGTGAATGCTAACGCCAACGGCGGGAGCGCCAACACGTGGATGATCCTGATCGTCTGGATGATCATCGCCGCCGTCACGTTCGCCATCGAGTTCTTCATCATCACGCGCGTGCCCGCGCTGACGAAGGACGGGCGCGTGCTCGCCGTCATCATCGCCATCCTCGTCATCGTAATGGCGATTGTTATCGTCTACTGGCTGAACTCCGCTTTGACCACGCCGGGCGGCGACAGCTACGCGAGCAACAAGACTCTGTCCATCGGCATCGGCGGGGCGCTCGGCGTGATCATGCTGCTCAACGTGTGGGGCATCATCTGGCCTTCGCAGAAGCGCATCATCGCCGCCACCGCCGGGACGGGGCCGGCCGCGCCGCCCGAACTCGCGCGCCGCGCCTTCCTCGCCTCGCGCACCAACGCCTGGCTCTCGCTCCCCATGCTCTTCTTCATGGCGACCTCGCACGGCGATTACGTCATCCTCGGCAAGTAGCTCTCAGGCAGTGACGGGGTGAAGGGTGACAGGCGACGAGTTAAAACAGCTTGGTTTTTAACTCGTCGCCTGTCACCCTTCACCTGTCACTGTTTTTTCTCACCCTCTCC
>DASQDV010000493.1:0-10257 GCA_035633995.1 Pyrinomonadaceae bacterium
GATGGGGATGAACTTCGCGGGCGGGATGACCCCGCGCTCCGGGTGTTGCCAGCGCACCAGCGCCTCGAACCCGCGCAAGCTGCCGGTGCCTAACGAAACGATGGGCTGGTATTGGAGGAACAGTTCCCGCCGCTCGACCGCCCGCCTCAAGTCTCTCTCCAGTCCCAACCTGTCCATAGCGCACGCATGCATCGTTTGATCGACCACTTCGTGACGGGCTTTGCCGAGTTGCTTGGCGCGGTACATGGCCGTGTCCGCATCGCGCAGGATGTCTTCCGGGCGTTGATAGCCCGTCGCACCGATGGCGATGCCGATGCTCACGGTGGTGAATACGTCGTGGCCGCCGAGGTTGAAGGGCGCGGCCAACTCGCTCTGGAGTCGCCCGGCCACCGTCTCGGCTTCGCCCGGGTCTCTCAGGTCGTCGAGCAGGACTGTGAACTCATCCCCGCCGAGGCGCGACACCGTATCGCCGGGACGCATGGCCGTTTCCAGGCGGCGGGCGATTTCGACGAGCAATTGATCTCCGGCCATGTGGCCGAGACTGTCGTTGATGACCTTGAAGCGGTCGAGGTCAAGGAAGAGGACGGCGAACTGGTAATCCTTGTGCCGCTCGGCTCGACCGAGCGCGAGTTTTAAGTGATCCATGAACAGCGCGCGGTTCGCCAGACCCGTCAGGCCATCGTGGAAGGCGTTGTGGAGCAACTGTTCTTCGACCTGCTTACGCTCGGCCACCTCTCTCTCAAGCTCCCGGTTGGTCGCCGCGAGTTCAAGGGTGCGCTCGGAAACACGATGTTCTAAACCCTCGTTCAGCTTTTCGCTCTCGGCGGTGCGTTCGGCGATGTCGCACATCTCGCTCATGCTTCGCTTGATGGCGATCAGGAGAAATGTGTCTTCGAAGAGAACCCAGCCCGCATGTTCAAGCCAGCGCCAACTGCTCACCGTGAGCACGCCGTAAACCGACTCAGGCCAAAACATCCCGCGCAGGAAGTGATCTGCGGCGACCACGATGGTGGCCGGAATGAGCACACGCCAATCTCTGTAGAAGGAGAGAAAAGCAAGTGACCCGAAGACGTGGAAATGCGTCTCCAACCGCCCGCCCGTAAGGTGTATGAGAAGGGAGGACATGAGCGCTTGCGCCACCGCGATAACGTAACGAGTCGAGGCTTCGCCGGGACGCGTTAAGGCCAGGGCAATGGGGAAGACGCTGATGACGCCTCCCAGAAACACCGCCGCCCAGACGTGTATGTGTGTCTGGCTCTGCGCCCCTGCCCACGTCTTCGGGGAGAGCCACACTGCCGCGGCGATGGCGGCCAACCACTGGATCACCATCAGGACGGCGAACATATGGTCGGTTCGCTTGCAGATAGATTGTCGATGCTCGGCGAAGAGGCTCGTCACCCGCCGCTGAAAGGATTCTTCCGCATACCACTTAGTGGTTATCCGTTTCATGGCCGATCTCCTTTCCGTTCGAGCATTCGGTTTGAGCAAAGAGCGGACAGCCGTACACGGGCGTTTCTTTCTGTTGCGCTTCACCCGTCGAGAGCAGGGAGACGATGGCCGCGCGTCCCGCGTTATCGCCCGCGTGCCCGCGCGCACTCGTCATGCCGCCGTTGAAGAGAAGCGTCCCGCCCGCGTCGTAGAGCATGGTCTGACCGGACGTTGCGGCGCGGAAACGACTGGCTTCTACGCCTTCATCATCGCGCACGACGAACACGCCGGGTATCGCTGCCGCGCTTGTCAACAGGTCGGTTTGCTCCCACCCTTCCGAGAAGCCCGCAGGCTTGACGAAAAGCACATGAGCCGTCACACGCCCTTTGGCCTGCGTCATGAGGCGCGATAGTTCGCCGATGCTCGCGCGCGTACAGGGGCAATGCGGGTGAGCCAGCATCACGAGCGTCGGGCGATCAGCCGCGCGCCGGATACCGCTGTCGGCAGGCCACCGGGCCGGGGCGGTGGCGGCCACGCCCGGATTGCCTTCGTAGTTTACGAGGAACCACATTCCTGTACCGATTAGCGACAGCCACAACGCGCCTGTGGCGAACAAAATCAACCTGCCATTTTTGAAGTTCATTAAGAGCGGTTCCTAAAAAGAGTCTTAGGGTGGTGCGGGGAAGTCTCTCGGAGTTGAAGTCTTAAGGATGGGATGAAAACTGAAAGCTGCAACCTGTCGAGGGGTATTGCATCTTGACCGAAGCCACTGCTTACAAGAGTGCAGAGTGACCGAGTTGATTGCTTCAACAGCCGGAATTCGCGCTATTAAGCCTTTCCTCAAGCTATCGCTAGGCAAAGCTCGTACCAAAAATGACTTGCCTGATGGTAAAGACAAAATAAGACGGCAGGCGGTAACTCTTGAACTCCGAAGGCGAGGTGCTCGGCAAGTTAAACGACGGCATCAGTTGCTCGTTGACCTGGCGCGAGTGACAGGCCACTCTTTAATTTTGACCGCTTCGCCGTGTGAGATTGGCGATAACGATAACCAGCTCGGTCAACTCCACCGGCTTCGAGATGTGCATCTCGAAGCCGGCGCGTAACGCCCGCAGGCGATCTTCCGCCCGGGCGTAGGCCGTCAGCGCGACAGCCGGAGTGCTGCCCCCAACTCCGGGCGGCAGCGCCCTCACACGGCGAATCAGTTCGTAGCCGTCCTCGCCCGGCATCCCGATGTCGCTGATCAACACGTCGAACTTCGCGCCCGAGATGGCTTCGAGCGCTTCCGGCGCTGAAGAGGCCGCAGTCACCTGAGCGCCGCAATGCCCGAGGCCGGTGGAAAGCAACTCGCGCGCGTCCGGCTCGTCGTCCACGACCAGCACCTTCACCCCGTCGAGCCTCTCCGGGCACTCGTGCGGGGGCAGTGTGTTCCGGGCTGCCGCGTGCGCGCGCCCTTCCGCATCCCCCCTCGGGTGGACGACGGCGGCGATTGGCAGCATCACCGTGAAGGTCGCCCCCGCCCCCTGACCCGCGCTGTCAGCGCGGACTGAGCCGCCGTGCAGTTCCACCAGGTGGCGCACGATGGCGAGGCCGAGTCCCAAGCCGCCGTGCTGGCGGGTCGTCTTCTGGTCGGCCTGACGAAAGCGCTCGAAGACGTGCGGCAGGAACTCCGGGTCAATGCCTGCGCCCGTGTCGCTGACCGCAATCTCGACGTGGGAATTTACACGCACCAGACTCACCTGCACGCGCCCGTCGCGGGGCGTGAATTTAACGGCGTTCGTCAGGAGGTTCCACACCACCTGCTGGAGCCTTGCCGGGTCGCCCATGACGGCGCCAACCCCCGTGTCGATCACTTTCTGCAATCGCACGCCCTTAGCCTCTGCGGCGGGGCGCACGGCCTCCACCGCCGGGTCAATAAATGAGTGCGGGCTGACCGGCACGACTTCGAGGCGGAGCTTGCCCGTGACGATGCGAGAGACATCCAGCAGGTCGTCTATGAGTTGCGACTGCGAGCGTGCGTTGCGTTCGATGGTCTCCAGCGCCCTGGCTGCGCCTTCGTCTTCGAGCTGCCCGCCGCGCAACAGGTGCGACCAACCGAGGATGGCTGTCAGGGGCGTGCGCAGTTCGTGCGAGACGGTGGCGAGAAACTCGTCCTTCAGGCGATTGGCCTCCTGCGCCTCTTGCAGAAGTCGCTCACGCTCCTCCTCGACACGCTTACGCTCGGTGATGTCCGACGCCTGTATGATGAAGAACTCGACGCTCCCGTCCGAAGTCTTGACGGCGGTGATCGAGGCGTCCGCGACGCGCGTACCGTCGGCGGCCTGATAGAAATCCACGCTGAAGACGGGCGTGTCCGAACGCGCGGCAGAGGCCAGACGGGCAGGCCAACCCGCCTGCATTTCCGGCAAACCTTCCCACCACGGCGTCTCCCAGAAAAGCCGCCCCAGCACCTCGTCGCGCGTGACGCCTGCGGCACGCAGCGGCAGCTCGTTGATGTCGAGCAGGATGCCTTCCGGCGAGAGGATCGCCATGAACTGGAACTGCTGGTTGAAGATGAGGCGAAAACGTTTTTCGCTTTCGCGCAACGCTTCTTCGGCCTGCTTGCGGCGAGTCAGGTCGCGTACGACGGCCTGCACCGCAGGGCGTCCCTGATAGACTAAAGGGGCGGAAGCCAGCTCCCCGTAGATTTCCGTCCCGTCGAGCCGGATGAACTTTATCTCGGCGGGGGGCGGCGTCTCGCCCCGGCTCACCCTCCCGATTCGCTCGCGGATTAACGCGTGATAGTCGGGATTGATCAAACTCGCAATTGACCTGCCGACGATCTGTTCGGGACTATCGGCGCAGAGGAGTTTCGACCCGGCGGTGTTGATGAAGAGCACCACGCCTTCCGCGTGGACGGCGATAGCATCGGGCGATAGTTCCACGAGCCGCTGGAAGCGCTCTTCGGATTCGCGCAGCCTTTCCTCCGTCAGCTTGGCCTCGGTACTGTCGCGCAGTATCTTGGCGAACGCTCGCGGACTGTCCTCCCCGTCGCGCAGCAGCATCAGCACGCCGTCAGCCCAGAAGCGTGAGCCGTCCCTGCGCATGTGCCAGCGCTTGTCCTCAGCCCGCCCTTCCCTGAGAGCCGTCTCCATCTCCCACAGGTGCTCGCCCCGCTCGCGATCTTCCGGCGTGAAGATGATCGACGCGTGCTCGCCGATCCAATTCCCCTCAGCGTATCCGAGCAGGCTCTCGACGCCCGGATTCCAACTGACGATATGCCCCTCCAAATCTGTCACGAAGACGGCATAGTCGCGTATGTTCTCCGCGATCAGGCGGAAGAGTTCTTGACTGTCATGGGAAATCTCTTTCATCATTCGCGTCGCTGAGACGTGAGTTGTGCAGCCGTTGCCTTATGCGGCATAACGGGAGAGAATCGTGTCGAGAAGCCCGAACTCGATGGGCTTGCTAAAACACTCCACTGCCCCGGCGGCCAGCGCCTCGTCCTTCCAGTTTCCCTCGCAGTGCGCCGACATCGCCACGATAGGCACGCGGCAGGTCTCCGCGTGATCGTGTATACGGCGCGTTGCCTCAACGCCCGTCATGACGGGCATGCGCAAGTCCATCAGGATGAGGTCGAGTTCAGAAGAGTGCGCGGAGGCGGCCTCCACTGCCTCCCTGCCGTTGACCGCCTCCAAAACGTGACAGCCTTTAATCTCCAGCAGGGTGCGGATGATGGCGCGAATGTCGTCGAAGTCCTCAACTACCAGCACGGTTCTGTCAGGCACACTTTCTCTCCTTGAAATCCTTAAGCTGCGTCCGAGATCGTTAGGGGAACAGTTCCAGACTAAAACCTTTCGACGCCGGAGTCTAGGCGCGCACGCCCTGCGCTCTTAATAAAGGCTACGTCATCCCTCCGGTTATCGAAGCGAAGACGACTCTACCGGGCGTGCGTTCATCAGAGGTAAACTTGGCAACGCTGCGAAAGATGTTGCCGGAGACGGTAGCCACTGTTAAGAAAAGATGAGCTTATGATGATACGAGCTGTTGTCGCCACATTTTTAACCGCCATCGGGGCATGTGTTTTCCTCGCCCCTCCGGCACAGGCGCATCCGGCATGGGGCATCGCCGTTGACCGTCAGGGGCAGGTTTATTTCAGCGACCTGGAAATCGTCTGGAAGATTGACGCTCAGGGCAGGGTGAGTGTTTTCAGAGCAAGCGTCGGCGGCAGGCATGTTCACGACCTGAACACCGACGATGCAGGAAATCTCTACGGCGCGGACAACTCTTATGAACCTGCGACAAAACGCTTTTTCAGCGCCCTCTGGAAGATGACACCCGGCGGCGACTTCTCATACCTTCTCGCTCCCACTGACGACCCGCCCGAAGGGACGAGCATTTGGCGCGACCGCGAGGGAAATACCTATCACGCCACAAATTATCCCGCGCGCGAACTGCTGGTCTTGAAAAGAACTCCGAACGGCAATGTCACCGTGCTGACCGGAAACCGTAACGCCGCACGCGTGTATCGCCAGGGCGTGCCTTACAGCATCGGCGGAATGGCTTTCGGCAACGATGGCACTTTGTATTTTACTCATGGCGCGAACGTCAGCAGGGTGTTGATGAACGGGGCGGTCACTGCGCTGGCTCGTAACCTCCTGGCTGAGACGACTCCGGGTCATCCGGCAGGCAGAAGTTCGCCGGCACAGTTGTTGGGCATCGCAGTTGACGCACAGGGAAATGCTTTTGTAGCTGATTATGGAAACCGGCGCGTTCTGCGAATTACCCCCGATGGTCAAATCAAGACGCTACTGCGCGCCGAAGAATCCTGGTTCCCGACCGGCGTTGCCGTCAGGGGCGGCGAGCTTTACATCCTTGAGAACGGACACACGCCGACCTACACGCCGACCGGCACACGCGTGCGAAAGCTGTCTCCTGACGGAAGCATTACGGTGCTCGCCCTCGTCGGAGAAAACAGCAACCCTCCGAGAGCGAGCCTGTCACCTTCCAACGGTGGAACTTCGTCCGGTGAAAGCTCCGAAAGAAAGAGTGAATCCCGGCAGGGAAAGCTATCTATGATGTTAGGCGCAGCAACCGGTATTTTTGCGTTAACGATAATCATTTGGCGTGTGCGCAGAAGAATGTCCGGGCGTCTATCTCAAGAACTATTAAACCGGTAGCGCGCGCAAGACACATATATCAACGGTGTCTTTTTGTTTTACTCTGAAACACCACCTGCGTCCCAAGTTTCATTCTGAAACATCCTCTTTCATCGCGCGCTTCTATAGATTCCTCTAAGTGTTGTCCTTCCCGACTTTAAGATTGAGGGAAGTGTGGAACACACCTTGCACTGTAGCTTGCGCCAGCCGGATATGCCCCCCAAGCAAAGGATTCATGGCGGCATTGTCGAAGTCGAAAGACCGGACAGTGTTGCTTCCTCCGGCTCGCATCGTCTCGAATGCTCCACCACCAACTTTTCGATAAACGGTAATAGCTTTCACGTAGGTTTCACGCGCGGGAGTGTGCGAGACGATTAGGCGCGAGAGCGGTGCGTATGCCGCGACGCAAATTCTTCCTGACTACTACTCACCAAAAATTTATAGGTAATTTCAATGAAACTGACCAGAGTTCTCCTGCTCGCCCTCTGTTTACTGGCGCTCTGTCCCCAACTGGCGCTCGCTCAAGAATCCACTTCCGCAGTAGGCCGCTTCCGCCGCAGCGCAAGCGCGGTGTCCGGCAGCTACATCGTCGTTTTCAAAGATAGCGTCCCGCAAGGCCGCGTCAATGCCTTCGCAGACCAACTGGCGCGCGCGCACGGCGGCCAAATCGGCTACACTTATCAACACGCCCTGCGCGGTTTCTCCGTCGAATTGAACGAGGCGCAGGCCGTCGCGCTCAGCCACAATCCGCAGGTCGAATACGTCGAGGAAGACTCGATGGTGGAAGGCGCGTCCGTGCAAAATAGCCCGACGTGGGGGCTTGACCGCATTGACCAGCGCGCTCTGCCGCTCAACAACTCTTACAGCTATGCAAATTCCGGCGCGGGCGTGAACGTCTATGTCGTTGACGGCGGCATCCGTCTGACGCATCAGGAATTCGGTGGCCGCGCCGCGCTGGCCTACGACTACATCGCGGGCGGTACCGGCATGGATTGCAACGGTCACGGCACGCACGTCGCTGGCATCATCGGCGGCAACACTTACGGCGTCGCCAAGAGTGCGAAACTGTGGTCGGTGCGCGTGCTCGACTGCGCGAATCAAGGGTTGATCTCTCGCGTCCTCGCGGGCATCGACTGGGTGACGGCGAACCACACCAAGCCTGCCGTCGCCAACCTCAGCTTCTTCACCGGCAACGCCAACGACACGTTAGACCTGGCCGTCAGGAACTTGATCGCGGCGGGCGTGACGAGCGTTGTGGCAGCGGGCAATGCGAACCGCGACGCGAGCCTCCATTCGCCGGCGCGCGTCACCGAAGCCATCACGGTCGCGGCCACAGACATTGACGACAACCGCGCGTCCCTCTCGAACTTCGGCGCGGTCGTTGACGTGTTCGCGCCGGGCGTCGGGATCGTCTCAGCGCACAGCCTCGACGACGCCTCGACCTTCACGCGCACCGGTACGTCTTCGGCTGCGCCCTTCGTCGCGGGCACGGCGGCGCGTTACCTGAGCGCGAACCCGACCGAATCGCCCGCCGCCGTCAGCCGCGCCATCACGTCAAACGCGACGCCCGACCGGGTGGTTAACGCCGGTCTCGGCTCGCCCAATCTCGTCCTCTTCAAACCCAACAGCAAGATCGCGTTTTCCAGCCTGCGCGACGGCAACTGGGAACTCTATGTGATGGACCCGGACGGCAGCAATCTGAAGAATGTCTCGCTTCACACGTCGAAAGATTTACCGGTCGTCTGGTCGCCGGACGGCAGGAAAATAGCTTTCCAGAGCAACCGCACCGGCGCGGGCGATATTTACGTGATGAACAGCGACGGCAGCGGGCTCGTGAGGCTCACCACCAGCACCTATGCCGACCAGGCGCCGACGTGGTCGCCGGACAGCCAGAAGATCGCCTTCACCAGCAAGCGCGACGGCAACTTCGACGTGTTCGTGATGAACGCCGACGGCACTAATCAGGTGAACTTGACGCGTACTGCGTCGCCGGAATACGACCCGATCTGGTCGCCCACCGAAAACAAAATAGCTTTTCGCAGCTACCGCGAAGGCCGGACGAAAATTTACATGATTAATGCCGACGGCACTAATCAGTTTCGTCTGACCAACGCGGCGGTGGACGAGAACTATCTGAAGTGGTCGCCGGATGGTCAAAAGGTCACTTACGCGAGCTACTTTTACACGCCGAATTACGAGGAGCATTACGACGTGTGGGTGATGAGCGCCAACGGCAGCGGGACGGCGAACGTATGGCCTATCACGCCTTACATGGGAGCGGGCGATTTCGAGCCTGCGTGGTCGCCCGACGGTAAAACCCTCGCCATGGGGAGCACGCGCTACACCGGCAGCCCCTACGGCCTGACCGAGATATACACAATCAATCCCGACGGCACCAATCCCTTGCGGTTGACGTTTTCTTCGATGGCGAATGTCGCGGTGGAGTGGGCGCCGGGCAGCGACCGGTTGGTCTTCATGCAGGACTCCGGCCCCAACTACAGCTATGAAATATTCACCATGAACGCCGACGGGAGCAACCAGGTGAAGTTGACTACCAACTCGGTGGATGACGCAGAACCCACCTGGCAACCGATGTAAGGAGCCTTGTTTAACGACAACTCCCCCTCGGATAACGGCCTCGCTTTAAGGAAAGACACGGAGACATGGATGAAGTATGGTTACGCACTGTTATTAATTGTCTGTTTGCTGGCACTCGCACCCCAACACGCGCTCGCACAAGGCCCGGCCTCCAAAGGTCTCATGCGTCGCAACGCCGCCGCCATCACGGACAGTTACATCGTTGTCTTCAAGGATAGTGTTCCGCAGGGTCGTGTGGATGCGTTCGCCGCACAGTTAGCGCGCGAGCATGGCGGCAAGCTCGGTTTCACATACCGCTACGCCCTGCGCGGTTTCTCGGTTGAGATGGGCGAGGCGCAGGCCGTCGCCCTCAGCCGCAACCCGCAAATCGAATACGTCGAGGAAGACGTGTTGGTTGAAGGTGCGGCCGTGCAGAGCAGCCCGACATGGGCGCTGGATCGCATAGACCAGCGCAACCTCCCGCTGAACGCCTCTTACAGCTACGCCGATTCGGGAGCGGGCGTCAACGCCTACGTCATTGACAGCGGCATTCGCATGACGCATCAGGAGTTCGGCGCTCGCGCCGCCTTCGCCTTCGACAACGTGGGCGACGGGCGCAACGGCACGGATTGTAACGGTCACGGCACGCACGTGGCGGGCATCATCGGCGGCAACACCTACGGCGTCGCCAAAGGCGCGAAGCTGTGGTCGGTGCGCGTCCTCAACTGTTCCAACGCGGCACCGGCATCCGGTATCCTCTCGGGGATTGACTGGGTGACGGCCAACCACGTCAAACCCGCGGTCGCCAACATGAGCTTCGCCAGCGGCCTCGGCAACGACGCGTTGGACTTGGCCGTCAGGAACTTGATCGCGGCGGGCGTCACGACGGTTGTGGCGGCGGGTAATAACAACAGCGACGCGGGACTTCGTTCGCCCGCCCGCGTCAGGGAAGCCATCACGGTCGCGGCTACAGATCAAAACGACACGAAGACTTCTCTGTCGAACTTCGGCGCGTTAGTTGACGTGTTCGCGCCGGGCGCGGCCATCACCTCGGCGCACAGCACGGGCGACGACGCCGTCTTCACGCGCACGGGCACGTCATCGGCAGCGCCCCATG
>DASQDV010000494.1:0-9648 GCA_035633995.1 Pyrinomonadaceae bacterium
ATAGAAAGATGAAAGAAAATGATTTAATTAAGATTCCTCACGTACATGGAGATTTCATAGGTATGGATTATGACACTGGTAAAGAAATAAGCAGGTTTAACGAGCTAGGGTGGATGGAATTTAGATACCCTCCTATACCGCCTAATTCAGGCTTCAACATCTTTGGCTCGTTTAGATCGTTAGTCTTTAATCAAGTCCAAGGGCATTTAGTGATGGGCTCTCGCACCCTAGATATTAATGTTCCCTCTGACCTTGAACTTCAAGACATAAACTCTTTGCACGTGGATGGTGGTGTTATTCAAGTGCCTATTCGATGGGATGCCAAAGAAAATGTTGCAAATATCCATTTGCAAGCAACTGCACGAACTACATTAAATGGAGAACCTTTAGGTAGGGGATTTGATATGTATCGGCAGCAGGTGGAATATGTCCTTTTATTTTCCTCAATTCTTTCGGCTATAGGTGCTGTCATTCAAATAGTGTATGCCCGGCGCAGCCTAAAGCAGCGTGGTTAATAAGAGATACAGCAAACCAAAATAATAACGGCCTGCTAAGTCTTAATAGTATTCAAGCAGTTTGGATGACAGCAATTACACATGATGCTTGAGCTTCCACAAAATAACTCTTCTGTAGAATTGAACTTATCAGAAACAAAAGTATCGGTAGGGGTTTACCGCATGATACGGCGATACAATTTTCACGGTTTCTCTCACGAGCTGATGGGAGAACAACGAGGTCAACACTGGATTTGATAAAGAGTGGATACAGAAGAAGCAGCGCGAGAGGAAGACGCTCGCCCTTATCCCACTTAACCTCGACGACTACATGTTCTCAGGGGAGTGGAAGAGCGGCAAGGCCTCCCAGATCAAGTCGCGCCTAGCGGCCGACTTCAACGGCTGGGAGACGGACAACAATAAATTCGAGATGCAATTCGAGCAGGCGGTAAGAACACTCCGCGCTGGCACCAGAGGCCATGAAGCTCCGCCGACTCCAAGACCTTTAACCTCTCATTCGACGGGTGTGTCCGTATTCTTTATATAGAATACGTGGACAAGGTTCAGGATCTTCGGCCACGGCAGCGGGGCACCTCTGGGGCATATTTGGGGCAGGAAAAGAGAGAGAAGGACTGGGGCGAAGTAAAACTAAATAAAAACAGGTAGGAAATGGCTGATTTTGAGCGTGGCTGCGATCCGTTTCAAAATCAGATAGTTAGAATCTGGCGGGCCGTCCGGCTGGCAGTCATGAGGTCAGGGGTTCGATCCCCCTCGGCTCCACCATTATCTACAACGACTTAGGGGCAGCCACGTGGCTGCCCCTCACTGTTTTGTGGAATTAGTGGCGTCTTTAGGGAATTTGACTTTCGGCAATTATGTAAAAGTAGCTGGCCTAATGCGCAAATTCCAGATTCACTCCGCATTAGCTGTCTCGCCGGACCAGGCTGGCAGCGACAGCTACCAGTTCCGCCAGTTCAACGGGCTTCGGCACATGCATCTGGTAGCCCACCCTCAATGCCTGCATCCGATCCTCGACCCGCGCGTAAGCCGTGAGCGCGATGGCTGGCACCTTCCTCCCGCGTTCTATAGGCAACCCGCGCACGCGCCGGATTAGCTCGTACCCGTCTTCGTCAGGCATCCCAATATCACTAATCAATAAGTCCGGCACCTCGGCTACGATTGCCCCCAGCGCTTCGGCGACCGACCCGGTAGCCTTCACTTCAGCTCCGCACTGAGCGAGCCCCATTTTCAGCAACTCCCGTGTGTCCGGCTCGTCGTCCACTATAAGCACTTTCAGCCCGTCGAGCCTGTCAGGACACTCATAGTTAGGCAGTGTGTCTCTCGCGGCAGGGTGGACACGCTCGCCATGACCGACACTCTGGTAGACGGGGGCAACCGGCAAAACCACCGTGAATGTCGAGCCCTGGTTCAAGCCTCGGCTCTCGGCGCGCACGGTTCCGCCGTGGAGTTCAACGAGGTGGCGTGCGATGGCGAGTCCCAACCCGAGGCCGCCATGCTTACGAGTACTGCGCTGGTCGCCCTGGCGGAAACGGTCGAAGACGTAGGGCAGGAACTCCGGCTCAATTCCGGTGCCATTATCACTAACACCGATTTCGATATGTGAGTTGATCCGCTCCAGTGTAATCCGCACGCGCCCGCCTTTGGGGGTGAACTTGATGGCGTTAGACAG
This sequence comes from Pyrinomonadaceae bacterium, assembly GCA_035633995.1. Classification (GTDB taxonomy): domain Bacteria; phylum Acidobacteriota; class Blastocatellia; order Pyrinomonadales; family Pyrinomonadaceae; genus JAIVJZ01. Next base: position 2,185 of record DASQDV010000494.1, read on the forward strand.
CAGATTCCAGACGACCTGTTGCAGGCGGGCCGGGTCGCCCGCGACGGAGACGACGCCCGTGTCGATGATCCTCTGTAGTAGAACGCCCTTGGCTTCGGCCGCAGGTCCCACCGCTTCGATTGCCGCATCTATGAAGGAGTTCGGGTCTACGGGCCGTATATCCATTCTGAGCTTGCCGGTAATGATGCGCGAGACGTCCAGGAGATCGTCAATGAGTTGCGACTGCGATCTCGCGTTGCGCTCTATCGTTTCGAGGGCTTTGAGAGCGGAATCACCATTGAACCCGCCTCTTCGCAGCAGGTGTGCCCACCCGAGAATGGCAGTTAATGGCGTGCGCAGTTCATGCGAGACGGTGGCGAGGAACTCGTCCTTCAGGCGGCTGGACTCCTGCGCCTCGCGGTAGAGTCGCTCATTCTCCCTGGCGGCCTGTTCGGCCTCGTCGCGGGCGCGCTGCGCCGCCTCGTAGAGCCTCGCGTTATCCATCGCCACTGCGGCCTGTGCGGCCAAGCCTTCTACAATTCGTGCCACGCGCTCCGTGAAGACGCTCTCTTTAGGATCGCCGAAGAAGAGGCCGCCATAGACTTCGCCGGTGCGCGAGATGACGGGGACGGCCAGATAGCTCACGACCGGAAGATGGCCTTCGGGCATTCCGTAATACGGAGAGTTCTTGCCATAGCGCACATCCTTTTTCACATCGTTGATGAGGATGGTGCCTTCTCCGCGGAAGGTCGGGCCAAAAAGGTCTGTGGCGCGCGGCATCGGGAAATGGGCGAAGGCTTCGCGGGGCACGCCCGAGAGCGTGTAGAGCATGTAAGACGCGCCCGCCTCGTTAAGGACGTTGTAGAAGAAGGAGCCGAAATGCGCACCGGTAATTTCAGTGGCCGCGTCCGTCACAGCCTGCACGAGCTTATGCAGGTCCAGTTCTCCCGCCACTGCCTGCCCGACGCGGTTGACCATTTCGATGATCTCGGCGTGCTCACGCCTTTCCGCTTCAGCTTGTTTACGGTCGGTGATGTCACGGGCGATCTTCGACGCGCCGATGATGCGCCCACTGGCATCCTTCACGGGCGAGACGGTGAGAGATACATCAATAAGGGTGCCATCTTTGTGCCTGCGCACAGTCTCGTAATGATCTACACGTTCGCCGCGCCTGATCTGTTCGAGGATGCGTGGCTCCTCATCCGGGCGGTCATCCGGGATCAGCATCGTGATAGACTGACCCACGGCTTCCGCCGCTGTGTAGCCGTAGAGCCGCTCGGCTCCGGGGTTCCAACTGAGGATACGGCCGTCCATATCTTTACTGATAATCGCATCATCCGAATTTTCAACGATGGCGGCTGTTTGGAGCAGTTTCTCCTCTACCCGCTTACGCTTCGTTATGTCGTGGACGATCTTCGAGGCTCCGATGATTTTTCCGTCAGGTCTCCTGATGGGTGAGACGGTGAGCGAGATGTCAACGAGTGAACCATCCTTACGTACTCTTTGGGTCTCGTAGTGCTTGATGCGCTGCCCGGCACGCAGGCGCGCTAAAATCTTAGGCTCTTCATCAGGGTGGTCGGCAGGGATCAGGATATGTATAGGCTTACCGATTACTTCCTCGGCCGTGTAACCGAAGATGCGCTCAGCCCCCTTATTCCAGCTCGTTATGATGCCATCGAGTGTCTTGCTGATAATGGCGTCGTCTGCTGAATCAATAATGGCGGAGAGCCAGTAGGGAGCCAGTTCCGGGCTTTGCAAATTATTGATCGAGGCTCCGTTGTTCTTGCTGTCGGGTTGCCCCTCGTGCGGGGACTTAATGGGCATAGTTATACTTATCCGGCCTAAGATAGCGGTAGTGATAGACGGGGGAGTTCAGGGGATTGGTGGATTATACAGAACTGCACATCTTTTACCTAAGATTCATTCTTGTCGTGTTTGAGGTGCCGCAGGGGCGGTCGCATCACAGCTAATCACTGGAGTTCCGTAGCGGGCAGCCATGAGGCCAGGGGTTCGCTCCCCCTCGGCTCCATCCTTTTCTAGAAGACTTACGGCCACCTTGTTGATGGCCGTAAGTCTTTTTCTCATCATTGACAGCAAGGTTGACAGCAACCGGGATTAAATACCGCTATTTACGCCCCGCAAGAATGGAGTTCATCACATCAGCCGTCGCCGCACGCATTGCCTGAGGCATGACATGAGAATAAGTGTCCATCGTAACTCCGGTCGGACTATGCCCAGGCACGTCCATCATGCTCCTGATCCTGATGCCGCGCGCAGGTTTTTCCAGCCGTACACCAGTTCGTCGAACATGACGCCTCCGAGTTCTACCTGCTTTCTTCCGATAACCTGCCCGCCCATTTTCTCATAGAACAATTTATACGGGCTGACTTCCAAAGCGAGAAGATACATCGAATTCCAACCGCTCCCGACGAGGAATTCAACGCCTCGTTTAAAGAGACGCTCGCCGATACCCTTCCTTTGAAACTCCGGAAGAAGATAGATAGCATAAAGCTCGCCTTCATAGCCGGCGATCATTTCTCTCGCCTCGCCGAAATCTGCGAATCCGACGATACCTCTCTCCGCCACTTCCGCCACATACATTTTGTAAGAGTCGTCGGGAAAACGTCTCTCAAAAGCCTGAGCCCGCTTCTCAACCGACATTTGATCCAGAAAGGTCTGGGGCACGATCCCGGTAAATGATCCTCTCCACGATTGCACGTGGACTTTAGCTATGGCTGCACAATCCGCAACGGTGGCTGCCCGTAAAATAGTCTCTGAAATTCGTAAGTTGCTCATGCCTGTTTCCCGGGCGAAAAGGTCTGATGCCGTTTGCGGCCTGATGCCTCTCAAACCGGATCGCCCTGCTGCGGAATCATAAACCCTCACGCGCGGCGCAGTGTAATACGCGCAAGGCGCGCTCTGCGTCCTGCCGGCGATTGGATGGGAGGGGCGTGTCAGATGTTGAACTTGAGAATCCCTAAGAACACGGCGGAGATGATGAGCACGGCGATATAATATGAAGCCATCACGGCCTGAGGCCGGTGCGATTTGCTTCCCCAAAGTTTCAGCGTATAGCGTCCGAGGATAAAGAGCATGATGGCCGTGTTAAGAAGCAGAGAATACGTTTTGCTCACCGAATTGGTGACGGTTCCCGAGCTATTGAACTGCACGGCTATTTCGTCAGGAAGTCTGTCCCACAAAAGGACGTAGCAGCCCACCACGAGCGGCAGGGAGAGCCAGGGGAGCAAGGTCAGGGTGCGCCGGTTCCTGTCAGTCATTCGTCTCGCCGAAGGCGCATCGTCGCGCAACGCGTTTTAATAGCTCTCGATCTTCTTCAATAATTCTTTTGCCAGCGTCGGGTCGAGCGTTTTGACGATGTTGTATTGCTCGACGGCAGCTTCCCTGTTGCCTATTCCGAGATATGCCTGCCCGAGGTTGGCATGCGCGTCGGCGCTGTTCGGGTTCAACTCCAGCGCTTTCCTGTAGGCTTCGACGGCATCAGCATACCTGCGCAGTTTCAGGTAGACATGGCCGAGGCTGTAATGTGTGACGGGGTTATCGGAGTTGAAGTTGAGGGATTTCTTGTAGTTCTCCTCGGCCTCAGGGTAGCGACCCAGGTGATAGTATGCGGTGCCACGATTGAGGAAGAAACCGGCGTTCTCGGAGTTGAGCCGGATGGCTGTGTCGTACATTTCGATGGCTTCGAGAAAACGCCCCAGACGGTAGTTGGAAAAGCCCATCGAGTGATAGGCGTTGGCGTCGTCAGGCGCAAGCCTCACCACCTCTTTAAACGCCTCGATTGCCTCTCGATGCTTGCCCTGACGCCCGTATGCATAGGCGAGGCCGTTGTGCGAAGCGATGTTGTCCGGACTGAGACGGATGGCGCGCTTGAAATTTTCGACCGCTTCGGCCTGCTTCCCCTGCTTGTCCAAAGCCAGTCCCAGATGATGGTAGGCATCTGCGTCGTCCGGCCTGAGTTGAAGTATCCTCGTCAACGCCTCCGCCTCTTTGGAGTGCTGACCGAGCTTGTTGTAAGCGGCGGCCATTCTGAGATGCGCCGCAGCGAGGTCTGGCCTGACGGAGACGGCCTGCGTGAAAGCCTCTATGGCCTCCTTGAGATGCCCCGACTCCATTTCCGCCTGCCCCAGATTGACATAGCCGTCCGCGTCATTCGGCTTTAAGACGATATACTGCCTGAAGATTTCTGCGGCGGCGTCGTATTGTTTGGCCGCCATGAAACTGAAGCCGGCCATCAAATGGAGCGCGGGGTCGCTGTCTTTGAGACGGGCGGCGCGGGCGATTACCTCGGCGGCTTCGTCAAACCGGCGCAACCCGCGCAGATAGAGTCCGAGCACCATCTGCGCCTCTCTCCATTCCGGCCTGAGCCGCGCAGCCTCGCGCAAAGCCGCGAGCGCGTCGTCCTGATTTCCTAAAGCGGCGTTGACGCACCCGAGTTGGAGGTATCCTTCCGGGGCATCGGGTTTCAGCGCGGCGTAACGCCGGTAGGCGGAGAGAGCTTCGGGGAACTGCTTGAGCATCTGGTGCGACATCCCCAGGTTGAATTGTGCCTCGGCGAAGTCGGGCTTGAGTTGGACGGCGCGGCGATAGTTTTCGACCGCTTCGACGAAGCGCCCCGCGCCTTGATGCTCTACCCCCTTGTTGAAATGAGATTCGGCGGTCGGTTGTCCACCCTGTAAAGCGGACGCTTTCGAAGGTGCCGGAAACTGAAAAAGCGCTGTGAGGAGCAGGCAGAACGTAAGAGATTTATTTCGTGTGAGCATATTATTCAACCGCCGTCGCATTAGTCCCGGCAATGTCTTACGCTGAGAGAGACATGTTGGAGAGTCGTTCTAACTCCGAGACGGTGCGTTCGAGTTCTTCCGAGAGCGGGGTATGTCCGTGCGCCCCGTAAGCTTCGACGAGCGCGCGGTAATACCAGAGCGTGCCGTCGCGCCCGCCGGTGAAGCGTTGCCAGAGGTCTTCGCCCAAAATTCTGTAATCGAGAAGTATCGCGCGCGCGTTATAGAGTTTGTCGGAGGCGGAGACGAGACGGACGGACGCGGAAGCCCCGGCGAGATGTTGGATATAGGCTTCCTTGCGTGCGCGCCAGGGCGGTTTGGGCGTGACCTCGGCGTCGGTGCAGCCGTCAACGATTGCGGCGACGCGTTCGCCGAACCGGCGATGCACCTCGGCGCGCGTGGCCGCGCCTCCCTGATCTTCGACCGCGTCATGCAGCAAGGCCGCTATCGCTTCGTCTTCGTCCGCGCCGTTTTCGAGGGCGATGCTCGCCACGCCGAGCAGGTGCGCGACGTAAGGCGTGCGCGTGCCTTTGCGGACTTGCGTGGAATGCAGCCGCGTCGCGTAGGTCAGGGCTTCTTCAAAGCGAGCCGTAAGCATAAAGATTGCCGTTCAGTCCTGTCGAAGTTTTTCGGATAAGCGGGAAATCGTCCGGTACGACTGGCCTGTACGTTACTCGCATCCGGTGAGAGAAGCAACTTGAGTTCGCGCACTTATGAGCCGGGCGAACGGGCGGGAGCACGAATTTCGTGCGGCAGGGTTCGCCGCATGAGGACTCGCGTGCATTTCGCGTGTGCCCCTTAATTGTTGAAATATTTGAAGTTTCTTTGAAAGGGTGCGTGATTTTGCATTTCGGGCATGGAGATTGCCCAAAGGTGTCTGATATAGTGCTCTCCTTAAGGGGTGGTTTTTGCCGCGCCTCGGACGCGAAAGCGCGTGCGCGGGGAAACGTTATATATCTGTTGTAATCTCTGCCCGCGCGGCGACCATTGCCCCGCCACTTGCATCAGAGAGATACGGCATTCGTTCGATTGTTTGAAGAAGTGCCCGAATAAAAATCCGAATAGAGTAATCGCTCAAGACGTTTTGATGAAGATCGCAGCCAGCAAAAACCCGCTCCCAGAAGACCGGCGCGGCGACGCCTCCGTGACGCCTCCGCCGACGAAGTTGATGGATGCCAAGCAACTTCTCTTCAACCGCGAATTCAGCCTGCTGGAATTCTTCCGCCGCGTGCTTGAAGAGGGGTTGGACGAGACGCAGCCGCTCCTTGAACGCCTGAAGTTTCTCGCCATCTTCTCATCGAACGTTGACGAGTTTTTCATGATCCGCGTGTCCGGACTCAAAGAGGAGTTTGAGCACGACGTGACGGAACTGTCGCCCGACGGCATGACGCCCGCCGATCAACTCGCGGAAATCAGGCAGCGCCTCCTGCCGATGATCGCGGAGCAGGGGCGCTGCCTCACCGAAGAGTTGCTGCCGCAACTCGCGGAGCAGGGCATCCGACTCGCCTCCTACAACTCCCTGTCCGAAGAGGAACGCGAAACGCTCCACGATTACTTCGAGGATCAGGTTTTCCCTGTGCTCACGCCGCAGGCGGTCGATCCGAGCCACCCGTTCCCTTACGTCTCGAACCTGAGCCTCAACCTCGGCCTGATGGTCGCGCCGCTCCCTGAACACGGCATCACGAGTTCGCTCGTCGGCAAAATCGAGCCGCGTTTCGCGCGCATCAAAGTGCCGCCGCTCGTGCCGCGCCTGATCCCGGTCGGGAAGGACAAATCAAAGTTCATCCTGCTCGAAGATTTGATTGCCGCAAACGCGAGCGCGCTCTTTCCGCGCATGCGCGCGAGCGCCTATCACACCTTCCGCGTCACGCGCGACGCAGACATAGACATCCGCGAAGACGAGGCCGACGACCTCTTGCGCATCATGCAACAGACGCTGCGCAAGCGTCGCTTTGGCACGGCCGTGCGCCTCGAAGTTTCGGCGACGATGCCCGCCGACATGGTCGAGTATTTAACGCATTCAATCGGGGTCGAGGCCGAAGACGTGTACCGCGTGGGCGGGCCGCTGGCCGTCACCGATTTGATGAAGCTCTACAAACTCGACCGGCCGGACTTGAAAGACGCGCCCTTCAAATCGCGCACGCCTGCGGCGCTGCGCCGCCCGCGCCTGTCCATCTTCGACGCCATCCGCGAGCAGGACATCCTCCTGCATCACCCTTATAGTTCGTTTGCGCCCGTCACGGATTTCATCAGCGCGGCAGCGCACGACGAGAACGTGGCGGCCATCAAGATTTGCCTCTACCGCACCGGCCACAACTCGCCCATCCCGCAGGCGCTCATCGAAGCGAGCGAACAGGGCAAGCAGGTGACGGCTATCATCGAACTCAAGGCGCGCTTTGACGAGGAGAACAACATCGAATGGGCGCAGCGCCTGGAAGAGGCGGGCGTCCACGTCGTCTATGGCCTGATGGGACTCAAGACCCACTGCAAGCTTGCGCTCGTCGTGCGCCGCGAAGACGAGACGATGCGCCGCTACGTCCACATTGCCACCGGCAACTACAACCCCGACACCTCGCGCGCCTACACGGACTTCGGCCTCTTCACCGCCGACGAGGAGATCGGCGCGGACGCTTCCGAACTCTTCAATTACCTGACCGGCTATTCGCGGCAGAAAGAGTACCGGCGG
>DASQDV010000495.1:0-5270 GCA_035633995.1 Pyrinomonadaceae bacterium
CCTCTTTGCCGTTGTCGTCGCCATCCTCGCCGCCCTCTACCCCGCCGCACGCGCCGCGCGCATCGACCCGGTCAAGGCGCTCAGACACGATTAAGCAAACGATGAAGTAGGAACACGAAACGATGAAGTTATGACAAAAGCTATTTGCTTAACTTCATCGTCCATCGTTCCTACTTCATCGTTTTTCCTTCATCCTTCCGCTTCGCGTTGGATGGCGGCGTCGCCGCCGACGCGTGCGGCGGCGCGCGCCAGGAGGATGAGTACGACGATGGCGATGATGGTGGCGAGGATGGCGTATGTGTAGAGCGCGGCGAGGCTTTCGCCCGTGCCGAGCATTTGCTTGATGGTCTCTTTGATGGCTTCGTTCCACGCGAGCGCGGCGACGAGTCCGAGCGAGGCCGAGGCGAGCGTGATCATGGTCTGGAAAAACATGCGCGCGTTGTTCATGGCGTCCTCCGAAAATGACGTGGATGAGAGTTGTTCAAACGCCTGAGTTCTTATGTCATTGCGCGGGCGCGCGTCAACAACTTATTCGCGCGTGCGCTCAGGCAATTGCGCCGCGACACCAACTGCACATGCGGTATTCCTCTTTGATGAAGAGGCCGATGAAGCAGAGCGGGAAGCAGAAGATGAGCAGCGCGAAGAAGACTACCCAACCGGCCACGCCGATGCGTTTGGCGATGACGGGCGGCGCGCTCGACTGGCAATGCGGGCAGCGAAAGTTTGCGGGCGCGCCAATCGGCTGCCTGAGCGGTTGCACGGGCGCGGGCTGTGGCGGCGCGGCAGCCCAGACGGGGATGCCGCCGAAGTCTGCTTGAGGGGGCGGCGCGTAATCGGGCGGGCGTTGCTGCGCAGGCTGATTGTTCGAGAACAGCAGAGACGTGCCGCAGTAGCGGCAGATGCGCGCGATGTCGGCGTTCGGTTGGCCGCAGTTCTGGCAGTTGATGTCGGACATAAAATTGCGAGGCGGTCGCCCGGTCGTGAGTGGGGCACTCTCTGCGCGCTCAGGAACAGAGCGGCGGATTCGGTAAAGAAAACTCTCTGAAGATGCGCTCCGCCGTCTCGATACCGGCTTCGATGAGCGCGAACTCAAGGCTGTAGCTCGTGTTCGGGTAGCAGCGCGGGAGGCTGCGCCCGATGCCGATGCCGCCGATGCGGCTCGAACTCGTCGGGCGCAGATAGATGTTGCCCTGACCTTTTATTTTCCCGGTCTTCGGTTCAAACACGACGTATTGAATATATAAATCTTCGGTGCGGTTGCGCCTCCCGCTGGGGTCGAAGATCATCGTGTTGCTTTGCAGTTCGAGCCAGACGACGTGCGTGCCCGTCTCGTTCGTCTTCGCGCGTTTGTGCGCCTCGCCCCGGCTCATGTCCCCGCCGAGTTCGATGTTCAAAGCCTTACTGTCGCGCAGGCGTTGCGCCACCGCTCCCTGTAACAGATCGTCTGCGTTTCCGGCAGTGCGCAGCATCGTCGTCCGGTTGCTCGTGACGAGGACGGAAATCTTCTCCCGCTCCGGCGCCTCCTGTTTGAGGGGCGCGACGGGTTCCACCGGCATCGGCACGGGCGGGTCGCTCTTAGGTTTTTGCACTCGCCGCCCCGCCTGCGCGCGAGCCCCACCGGCGGACGCCAGGATGAGCAGCGTGCAACAGAAGAAGGCGACCGTGCCGCGCGCCATCATCGTCATGGCCGCGTTGCGATCTTCAAGTTTGAATCTGTTCATAACGCATTAACTTTCGTCGCTTCAACTTTAACTCGAAACAGTCTCGACGCGTTGCGAGGAGTTCGACGCGTTGCAGGTCAGCTTTTCGCGCCGAGCGGTTTGCCGCAACGGTTGCAGAATCTGGCCGAAGGGTCGCGCTGCGCCGCGCCGCAGTTCTCGCAAGCCGCGCTGCGCCGCAGGTCTGCACCGCATCCGGCGCAGAAGGCCGCGCCCGTCGTGTTGGTCGCGCCGCATGTGCCGCAGCTTCCGGGCATCGGCGGAACATAGCCGCCCGCCTTGCGCGCGATGTGCGCTTCGATGATCTTCCAGGAGTCTTCCGTCAGGCGATGTTGCCAGTAGGCGCCGAGCGCGGGCAGCGCGAGCAACAACCCCGCCGAGAGAATGACGGCGACCGCCGCCACCGCCGCCTTGTCCAACCACTTCTGCATTCCGATCTCGACGCGCGTGCCGCCGTGCTCCGGCGTGATCTTGATCGTGAGCGCGGCGGAGAGTCCGGTGAGATCGCGCAGCGTGCCGGACTTGCGCGCTTGCAGCACGGCGGTCTGCGCCACCTGCATGGATTGAACTTCGTAGTCGCCCTCGTCGAACAATTTGCGCAACTCCGCCACCAACTGCTGCACGTCAACCTCAACGCCCGGATAATATCTGTTGTCCATAATCCTCCCGAATGAAAAATTGGGAACAGGTGAAGGGGTAAAGGGGAAAGATCAAAACGAAAACTTGCGCTGATCTTCTTTCGTTACCTTTACCCTTTCACCTTTCCTCTTGAACCTGTCTTCTAACTCGTCTTCGCATTGCCGCGCCTTTTCGCGTAAACTCATTCTACGCTCAAACGCGCCCGACAGTTCAACGCCCCGGCGCATTCTTCCGAGGAGACGGAATCTAAAATGAAAGCACATCTGCGCGCCGCCCTCGCGCTCGTCCTGACCATCAACTTCACCTGCGCGGCCTTCGTCCCGCGTGCCGCAGCGCAAATCGGAGAGGCCGCGCCGGTTCCGCTCGACGGTTTCACCGCTTCCGGCTCGACAGCGCAGCGACAGTTAGAAGAACGTTTTCGCAATATCCCTACGCCCGCCGCCGCGCGCGAACATCTGCGCACGCTCACACGCGAACCGCACGTCTCCGGCACGCCCGAAGACTATCGCACGGCGCTCTACGTCCGCGACCAACTGCGCAAGTTCGGCATTCAAGCCGAACTCAAAGAATATCAAGTGTTGCTCCCGTTCCCGAAGCGCCCGACCGTGCTTGAACTCGTCGCGCCGCGCCGCGAGCGCCTCGCCTTGCAGGAGGCTGTCCTCCCGCAAGACCCTTCGTCTTCGCACGCGCAGATCATCCCGCTCTTTAACGGCTACTCCGCTTCGGGCGACGTGACCGCGCCGCTCGTCTACGTCAACTACGGTTTGCCGGACGACTACGCGGCCTTGAAAAAGATCAACGTGGATGTACGTGGCAAGATCGTCATCGCGCGCTACGGTCGTTCGTTTCGCGGCGTGAAGGCGAAGGTGGCGGAAGAGAACGGCGCAATCGGCCTTATCATCTACTCCGATCCGGCGGACGACGGCTACACGCAGGGCGATGTTTACCCGAACGGCCCCTGGCGTCCTGAAACTTCGGCGCAGCGCGGCTCGGTCATGTACCTCTTTCAATATCCGGGCGACCCGCTGACGCCCGGCAAACCCGCCATCGCGGGCACGCCGCGTCTCAAGCTGGACGACCCGGCGCTCAACATCCCGCGCATCCCGGTGCAGCCCATTTCCTACGGCGATGCGCGCCGTCTGCTCGAACCTTTGCGCGGCCCCGTGCGCCCCGCAGGTTTTCAGGGCGGCCTGCCGTTCGCCTACCACGTCGGCGGCACACAGGACGTGCGCGTGCATTTGAAGACCGAGATGGATATTCAGACGCGCACGATCTGGAACGTCATCGGGCGCATCGAGGGCGCGGAAGAACCCGACCGCTGGGTCGTGCTCGGCAACCACCGCGACGCCTGGACGTTCGGCGCGGTTGACCCGAACAGCGGCACGACCGCCATGCTCGAACTCGCGCGCGGCTTCGGCGAACTCCTGAAAACAAATTGGCGACCGCGGCGCACGATCATCTTCGGCAGTTGGGACGGCGAAGAACAGGGCTTGATCGGCTCGACCGAATGGGTCGAAGAGTATGCCGCCGAGTTGAGAGAAAAGGGCGTCGCCTATCTCAACATGGACTCCGCCGTGTCGGGCGCAAACTTCGGCGCATCTTCAGTGCCGACGTTTTGGAAACTGATTCGCACTGCTGCGCGCGACGTGCGCGATCCCAAAACCGGAAAGTCTGTCTATCAGGCGTGGCAGGATCGCTCGCGCGAGTCGCGCCCCGAAGCCGAGTTGACCGACGCGGGCGCGGGCACAGACGCGCCCATCGCCGAAGCACGAATCGGCGCGCTCGGTTCGGGGTCTGATTACACGCCCTTCCTGCAACACATCGGCGTTACCTCGCTCGACATGGGCTTCGGCGGCGACTACGGCGTTTACCATTCGGCCTACGACTCGTTCAACTGGATGTCGAAATTCGGCGACCCCGGTTTCACCTATCACGTCGCCGCCGCGCAAATCTGGGGCACCCTTGCCCTCCGCCTCGCCAACTCCCACGCGCTGCCCTTCGACTACACGGACTACGCGGCGGAACTGCGCGACTTCGTCAACGAAACGCAGAAGACCGCCGCGCGCCGCAAACTCGCCGACGACTTCGACGCGAAAGCCCTGCTCGACGCCGTTAAAGATTTAGGCGACGAGGCCGCACGCGTGCAGTCGCGCCGCAACGACCTGCTCGCAGAGATCGAATCGCGCGTGCGCGTCGGCGACACACGCCCGCGCGCCCTGATGCCTCTCAAGCGCATCAACGACAGCCTCATCGCCGCCGAACGCGCGCTCACGGACGAACGCGGCCTGCGGGGTCGCACGTGGTTCAGGCATCAAATCTACGCGCCCGGCCTCTACACGGGCTACGCCGCGCAGCCGCTCCCCGATCTACGTCAGGCGATTGACGACCGCAACACCGTCAACGCGCGCGAAGCCGCCGTCCGTATCACGGAAGCGATTCGTCGCGCGGCCAAGGTGTTGAGGGACGGCAGGGAAAACTGAGCAGGCAAGTGGGGTGAACTAAAACTTAAAGGCCGCCGTGCGATTAAGGAATCCGGCGGCCTTTCATTTCGTGTGACGGGAGCGAGCCAACCATCGGACGCGTCAGTTCTTCTTCTTCTCGCCTTTCTTCTCCGGCGCGGCTTCTTCGGCGGGCAGTTTCTTCGCCGCTTCTACCACCTGTTCGAGGTTGTCTATGACTTGTTCGAGGGCTTCGCGTTCGCCGTCGCCGATTGCGCTCTCGCGGAGCGGCGCAAGTTGGGGGAGGAAGCGCGCGGAGGCTTCGGAGAGTTTGCGTACGGCTTTCGGCAGCAGGGAACTGCCGGGCGAGCGCGACGCCACGTCGTCTATATTGTTGATGGCTTCGTCGAGTATGCGCGCGATGTCGTAGTAGAGGGCGGTGCGCGAGCCTTTGGGCAGTTCGCCCCACTTCTCC
>DASQDV010000496.1:0-4597 GCA_035633995.1 Pyrinomonadaceae bacterium
CAGGTCTGCTGCGCCGGTTCGCGCCTCTTCCTCGACGAACGCATCAAAGACGAGTTTCTCGAACGCTTCAAGGCGCGCGCCGAGAAGGTCAAAGTCGGCGACCCGATGGACAAGGCGACGCAGATGGGGCCGCAGGTTTCCGAAGAACAACTGACGCGCATCAAGGGCTACGTTGACATCGCGCGCGGCGAGGGCGCGAGCGTGCTGACGGGCGGCTGCCCGCCGCAACTTGAAGGCAACTTCCAGAAGGGCTTCTTCTTCCAACCGACCGTCTTCAGCGACGTGCAAAACAAGATGCGCGTCGCGCAGGAAGAGATATTCGGGCCGGTCGTCTCCGTCATCACGTTCCAAGACGAGAAGGACCTGGTGCAGCAGGCCAACGACACGGTTTATGGTCTCTCCGCCGGAATCTGGACGAAGGACATCACGCGCGCACACCGCTTCGCCAGAGACATCAACGCGGGCACGGTCTGGATCAACACCTTCAACATGTTCAACGCCGCTTCTCCCTTCGGCGGCTTCAAGCAATCCGGCTACGGGCGCGAGATGGGCAAGCACGCCCTCGAACTCTACACGCACGTCAAGAGCGTCTGGGTTGATCTCTCAGGCAAACCCATCGGCTGGTACGGCAACTAAGAGAGTGATAAGTGACGGGTGACGAGTGACAAGTTAAAGCAAGAAGTTTTTAGTTTTAACTTGTCACTCGTCGCTTGTCGCTCGTCACTGTTCTCCACGCCTCTCCCGTATTTCAACAAGAAGAAGGAGAAGCCATGCGCTCACGTCGGAAAGTTTCTATTCTCGCTTTAACTCTCCTCTGTGTTTTCCTGTTAACCGCGTGCCCGAGCAAGACCAACATCGGGAAAATTCTCGACAACCCGGATCGGTATCGCGACAAAGAGGTCGGCATCATGGGGACGGTGGAGGACGGCTACGGCGTGCCTTTAGTCGGCGGGGCTTACAAGGTTGACGACGGGACGGGCGAAATCTGGGTCGTCTCGCGCCGCAACGGCGGTTCGCCGCGCAAGGGCGCGCGCGTCGGCGTCAAAGGCAGGGTCTTGCAGGGTTTCAGTTTCGGCGGGCGCAATTTCGGCACGGTGATCGAAGAATCCGACCGCCGCAGCAAATAGCATCTTGATCCATTGATTCATTTATTCATTGCTTCAATGGATCGATGGTTCAATGGACAAATTCATTTCAACTCTCGATGCCGAATTCGCAGCCCTGCACGCGCGCTCGTGCGCGCTCCTGAAGCTCGTGCCCGCCGGGAAGCTTTACTGGCAGCCGCGCGCAGAGGTTGACGCGGCGGCAACAACAGCCGCGTTTCCCGTCTATTCTTGCGGGGAACACCTGTTGCGCAGCGCGGCCTCGGTCGAGCAGACGTTCGGCGGCCTCACCGCTAATCTATGGGACGACCCGTTCGAGTGGACGCTGCCGGAAACTCTCTCGACGCCCGCGCTCGTCGCAGGCTATCTGGCGGAAGTCGAGGCGACGCGCAGGCGCGGCCTCGCGCTCGTCAAAACGGATGACGATCTGTTGAAAGAGATCGCCGCGCCTTCCGGCGAGATGCGCGCACTCTTCGCCTTGTTGAACGAGACGCTCGCGCGCGCCGCGCATCATCAGGGGCGCGCGTTCGCAACGTTTCAACTGTTTTCCAGCGCGCGGCTTCCGCTTCTCTAAAGAACTCTACGCGCCCGAGTCGAACTTTAGACATGCGGGCGGCGTAAATCTTACGGGGCGCGCGCCTATCACAGACGCGCGGCGCACGGAATGAATAACTATTTGAGAGGTCTCTCCTGATGTATTGCCCGAAATGCGGCCAGTCGCAAGCGAGCGCGGAGGTGCGCTTCTGTTCGCGCTGCGGGTTTCCCCTCGTCGCCGTAGGTGATCTGTTGTTGACGGGCGGCGCGCTCCCCGCACACATGGCGGGCGAGGGAAGCAACCTACAGAAGCCCGTGTCGCCGCGCAGGCGAGGCGTGAAGCGGGGCATCGGGATAATACTCATCGGTATCTTCCTCTTTCCTTTTTTCGGCATCATGCACGAAGTGACCGGATTCCCTGAGGAGTTTATGGCGCTCGGCGCAATCGTATGTATGCTCGGGGTGTTGCGTCTCGTCTACGCAGCATTTTTCGAGGACGGCGCACCGCGCAAGCCGCGCGCCGTCGCCGCGCCGCCCCAAGCCTACACGCCGCCGTTTGCGTCGCGCCTGCACGCCCAGGCTCAGGAGTCTCTGCCTGCTGCGCAGGGCGTGCCCGTCAACGATTATCGCCAGCCGCAAGTGCACACCGCCGAGATCATGCACCCGCCGAGCGTCACAGACCACACCACGCGCCTGCTCGACAAACAAACCGACACTTCCGAACGATGAGCGTGCCGGAGCAGACGCCGCTCGCCGAACGCCTGCGCGAACAGATCAGGCGCGCGGCGGGCGCGATCTCTTTCCGCGACTGGATGGCCGCCGCCCTCTACGACGAGCGCGAGGGCTACTATTGCCGCGCCTCGCGCACGCGCTGGGGACGTGCCGAACACGGGGGCGACTATCGCACCAGCCCCGAACGCAGCCCGCTCTTTGCCGCCACCTTCGCGCGCCGTTTCGCCGCGCTCTACGCGGAACTCGGCTCGCCCGAACGATGGACGATCCTCGAAGCGGGCGCGGGCGCGGGCGACTTTGCGCGCGTCGCGCTCGAAACTCTGGAGCGCGAGCACCCGCGCGTCTTTCGTGCGACGCGCTATGGCCTCATGGAGATCAGCCCCGACGCGCACGCACGCGCTCGCCGGAATTTAGACGCCTTCGCAGACCGCATAGAGTTTTACGAACCCGGCTGGCACGGGCTTTCGTTCGCGTGCGGGGTGATTTTCAGTAACGAATTGCTCGACGCGTTTCCGGTTCATCGCGTGCTCGTGCGCGACGGCCAACTACGCGAGTTGTGCGTCGGCTTAGACGAGGCGGGCAACTTCATCTGGAGCGAGCGAGAGCCGACGACCGCGCGGCTCGCGGAACACTTCAAACAACTCAACCTCTCGCTCGCGGAAGGGCACATCGCTGAAATCAACTCGGCCGCAGAGGAGTGGATTGAAGGCGCAGCGTCGGCGCTCGGGCGCGGCTACGTCGTTACGGTTGACTACGGGGCGGAAGCCGCAGAGCTGTTTCAAACGCCGCAACGCGCGCGCGGCACGCTGCGCGGATTTCGCGCGCACGATTTTGTGGCGGACGTGCTCGCCGCGCCGGGCGCGCATGATTTGACGACGACGATCAACTGGACGGCGCTGAAACGGGCGGGGGAAGCGGCGGGTCTGGAAACAATCGCACTCGTGCGGCAGGACGAATTCCTCTTGCGCGCGGGTGCGCTCGATCAACTTGAACTTCTCGCGGCGCGTGCGTCTACCGAGGCCGAACGCGCGCAACTGAGGCTCGGCGCGCGCGAAATGATTCTCCCCGGCGGGATGAGCCAGAGTTTTCAGGTGCTCCTGCAAAAGAAGAGTGAGACTTGACCGGGTAAAATATCCGGCTGAGCCGTGTTAATCCGGCATACGTTTGCGGCGTGCTTCCACCTCCGCGCCGCCGCGTTCCAGCGCCTGCCTCATCTGTTCTTCCTTCCAGGGCTTAACGATGAAGATGTTGATCAGCCCGCTCGTGACATCGCCGAGCATATCGCCGACGACCGAATAACCCGTGAGCATGATGCGAAAACTGTCCGGGCATTTTTCGCTCGCTTCGCGCAAAAACTGCGAGCCGGCTATTTCGGGCATGCTCTGGTCTGTGATGATGATGTCCGCCGCACACTCGGAGAGCATCTGCCGCGCCGTCGCCAGTTCGGTCGTCGTGTGCACGTCGTACTCACCTTCGAACATCTCCTGAAAAATGTCGAGCAGGGTGGCGTCGTCGTCGAAATAAAACACAGACCGTTTCATCTTCATCGTTCTTAAACTCCGATCATCGAGGGCGCGCTGTTGCGCGGGCACGCGACGGCGCACCGGAATAACAATCGAATTATTCAAAAACTGCCGGTTGACACGTCCGCTTTGAATGCGAAGGTGTGAGAAGCCTGTCAACGCGGCCAGATGAAAAGGCTTGAGCAGTTGCACGCGATTATATCGCGACCGCACGGGGAAGCGTTAGCACCGGAGAGGAAGTGTGAGAGGCGAAGTAAACGGCAGGGCAGCACAACTATTCGCGTTCCCGCAAAAAAGTGCGGGCGGGGCACTTTAGCCCCGCCCGCACTTTTCGTGTTGTTGCTTCCGGCTTCTGGCTCAGTCCGTCAGGATGATGCCGTCAGACACCATGATGCCGTCGCCGAGCAGAATGCCGTCGCCCATCAAGATGCCATCGCCCATCAGGATGCCGCTGGCGATGACGATGCCGTCGGACATCATGATGCCGTCGGTCAGGATGATGCCGTCGCCGAGCAGAATACCGTCGCCCATGAGGATGCCGTCGCTGACCATG
Organism: Pyrinomonadaceae bacterium; assembly: GCA_035633995.1. Taxonomy (GTDB): domain Bacteria; phylum Acidobacteriota; class Blastocatellia; order Pyrinomonadales; family Pyrinomonadaceae; genus JAIVJZ01. The sequence goes on from DASQDV010000496.1 coordinate 4,446, forward strand.
ATGCCATCGGACAGGAGGATGCCGCTGCTGACGACGATGCCGTCCGTCATCATGATGCCGCTGCTGATGACGACTCCGTCGCCGAGCAGGATGCCATCTGAGAGCAGGATGCCGTCGCTGATCATAATCCCGTCGCCGAGCAGAATGCCGTC
>DASQDV010000497.1:0-7194 GCA_035633995.1 Pyrinomonadaceae bacterium
GTGGCGTATCGCAGGCCATCGGCCCCTATTCTCAGGCCGTCGTCGTCGCGCAGGCGGGCGAACTCGTCTTCACCTCGGGGCAGATCGCGATTGACCCGCAGACGGGCGAGATGTCTGCGGGCGGCATCGCGGAGCAGACCGAGTTGACCCTGCGCAATCTCGCCGCTGTGCTCGAAGCCGCCGGGAGCGACATGTCGCACGTCTTGAAGACGACCGTGTTTCTCGCCGACATGGACGACTTCGCGGCGATGAACGAAGTCTATCGCCGCCACTTCACGGGCGACCCGCCCGCGCGTTCGACCGTGCAGGTCGCGCGCCTGCCGCGCAACGCACGCATCGAGATCGAAGCCGTCGCGCTCGTCAGCAAACGCTGACGGCACCGGAAAGATTGTCGCTAAAATAGAGAGGGCTGAGCATTCCGGCGGAATGCTCAGCCCATCGACTTTGCCATGTGCATGTTTACGGAGTCGCCGCGCCGCGCATCGTCTTGTCGCGTTCGCCCTTGAACTCCGAGCCGGTCTTCCATTCGGGGAACTTGTCGCCCTGCGCGACGCGGTGGCCGATCAAGGTGAGCAGTTGCGCGTCCTCGACCGCGCCCGACAATTCCCAGTCGGGTTTTATCTGGTCTGAGACTTTGTGGTAGTCCTTCTCGGTGTATTCGTCGCGCTTCTGCTTGCTGTAGGCCGGGTCTTTGCCGACGTAGTCCACGCCCGAATCCGTGTAGAGCGCGGGCACGCCCACTTTGGCAAACTCGAAATGATCCGAACGGTAGTAAAAACCTTTCTCCGGTTCGGGGTCGGGTTTGACGGTGCGGCCTTGCGCGCCCGCTATCTCGCGCAGGAGGTCTATGAGCGTCGAGTTGTCGTCGCCGACCATCGTGATGTCTTTGGTGCGTCCCCACTGGTTGACGCCGTCCATGTTGATGTTGGCGAGCGTCTTGTTCAGCGGGTAGAGCGGGTTCTGCGCGTAGTACTTCGCGCCGAGCAAGCCCTTCTCTTCGGCGGTGACGGCGAGGAAGAGAACGGAGCGTTTGGGCGCAGGGTTGAGCTTCGTGAAGGCTTCGGCGATCTCAAGCATCGCCCCCGTGCCGGAGGCGTTGTCGAGCGCGCCGTTGAAAATTTGATCGCCCTGTAGTTTCTCGTCGCGCCCCAGATGATCCCAGTGCGCCGAATAGACGACGTACTCGTTTTTGAGCGCGGCGTCGGAGCCTTCGAGTTTGGCGACGACGTTCGCGGAGTTGATCTCGCGGATAGTGTTTTTAACTTCGAGGTTGGCACGGGCGTTGAGCGCGACGGGCTTGAAGTCTTTCGTCACCGCCGCTTTTTTCAGCGCGTCGAAGTCCTGACCGGAAGCCGTCAGTAGTTCCTTCGCACGGTCGAGTGTGATCCAGCCTTCGACCGCCGCGCGATCCATGTTCTTGTTCGGCGTCTGAATGTCGAAGTTCTCGCGCGACCAACTGCCCGAGACGACTTCGTAAGGATAACCGGCAGGCCCCGTCTCGTGGATGATGATAGCGGCGGCTGCGCCCTTATCGCGCGCGATCTCGTACTTGTACGTCCAGCGCCCGTAGTAGGTCATGGCGTTGCCCTTGAACATGCGCTCGTCGAGCTTCGACGGGTCGGCGGCGTCCGGCACGGCAGGGTCGTTGATGAGCATGAGAATGGTCTTGCCGCGCACGTCCACGCCCTTGTAATCGTCCCAGCCGTATTCGGGCGCGACCACGCCGTAGCCGACGAAGACGATGTCGGAGTTTTCAACTTTCGACTCCGGCACGAAGCGGCGCGAGACGGCCACGTAATCGGTCGGGAACTTCAAATCAATCGTCTTGCCTGCCGCCGCGAACGACGCGCGCGCCGCGCCCGTAAAGCCGACGAGCGGGACTTTCTGCACGTAAGTCCCGTCGGGGTTGCCGGGCTTCAGGCCGAGCCGTTGAAACTGTTCGGTCAGGTACTTGACGGTCAGTTCCTCGCCGCGCGTGCCGGGGCCGCGCCCCTCGTACTCGTCGGACGAGAGCGCCTTCGTGTGCGCCATGATGTCGTCGGCTTTGATCGCGTCGAGCGCGGGGCGTAGTTCGGCGGGCACGGCGGCGGCGGCGGTCGTCGTCGCGGCAGCGTTCGTGTTTGCCGCCTGATTCGTCGGCGGCGCCTGTACGCAGGCGTTTGAGAGCACGGCGAGCGACGCCGCGAGCAGCCCGATGGAAAGAATGCGCGTCTTCATTTTAATGTGCCTCGTCTGGATTGAATTGGAAGTTGAACGAAATGTTTCTATGCCGAAACGCGCGGCAAGTCAATCACCGCGACCGGAAGGGAAAGGGGAAAGGGTAAAGGTCGAAGCAAGCAGCACACGACGAACGCGCCTCTTTTTCTTTTCCTTTACCCTTTACCTTCCCCTTTTCCCTTACTTTATCCGAAGCAATACAGCCGCCCGTCCTGCGAGCCGATGACGATGCGGCCGGAGGCGATGGCGGGCGAGGCCGAGAGCGCCGCGCCCGCGTCGAACTCCCAGACCTTCGCGCCGCTGTAGAAATCGAGCACGTAGAACCTGCCGTCGCTTGAGCCGACGAAGACCCTCCCGCTGGCGAGCGCGGGGGAGGATTCGACGCGTGCGCGCGTCGCGAAAGTCCACAGCGCGCGCCCCGTGCGCGCGTCGAGGCAATGCACGTACTTGTCGCGCCCGCCCAGCACGACGCGGTTTTCAACCGCGCCCGCCGAAGAGTAGAAGGGAAACTGCCGCTGCGCGTTGCGGTAACGCCAGAGGATGCGCCGCGCGGAGAGACTGACGCCCAGCACGTCGTTATCGAACGTGCCGTAGAAGGCCGAGTTGTTCATCAGGGCGGGCGACGCGCCCGTGTACGCGCCCGAAACGACCGTGAACATCTCGCGCCCGTCCGAGATGCGTATGGCGCGGAAGATTTCGTCGCAGCCCGCGATGTAGGCCGTGCCGTTTGCGACCCCGGCGGTGGCGTGCACGGGGCCGTTGGTCTTCACTTTCCAGCGGAGCGCGCCGCTGCGCGCGTCGAGGCAATAGAGGTGGCCGTCGTAAGAGCCGATGAGGATTTTGTCTTCGACGGCGACGGGCGAAGATTTGATCTCGCCGCCCGTCTTGTAAGTCCACGCGCCGCGCCCGTTCGACGCGTTGACCGCGTGAACCGTCCCGCCGAGATCGCCGACGTAGACCATCCCGTTTGCCACCGCAGGCGACGACTCGCCGATGCCCTCTTTACTGTTGGTGTTGTACTTCCAGCGCACCGCGCCGTTCGAGAGATCGAGCGCGGCGAGGATGCCGTTTTGCGCGCCGACGAAGACCGTCCCATACGCGATGGCCGCCGATGATTCGATCCCGGCGCCCGCTTCGTAACTCCACAAAGGGCGCAAATTCTTCGGCACGTCGGACTTCGACACGCCCGTCAACTGCCCGTTGCCGCGAAACTGCGTCCAGTTGTTCGGGTCAGCCCATTGCGCCGAAGCAACGGAAGGCGAAAGCAGGAAAGCGAAACTTAAGAGCAGGGAGGCGAAAAAAAAGCCCCGTCGGTTCGTGGGTGAGAGAAATTCTGTCTTCACTTCTTCCATGTCCTTAAACGTTTTGAAGTTGTGTTTGAAAGGCGCGGCGGTAAAGTTCGAGCGCGCCTGTCGCGTCGAACGGGCGCGGGTTGAAAGTGCCCGTCCACTGCCCGGCGGCATCGGCGGCGAGCAACTCAAGCGCGTCCTGACTGACGCCCGCCGCGCTCAAATCCCCTTCGAGCGCGCCCGCCGCTTTCAACTCTTCGAGCCGCGCCGCCAGAGTTTCGCCCGCCGCGTCATCTGAAACTTCACGCCGCCCCGAGACGCGCAACAGTTCGGCGTAACGCGACGCGACGAAAGAATTGTTCCAGCGGACGACGTGCGGGAGCATGAGCGCGACGGCCTCGCCGTGCGTCGTGCCATAGTGTTGCGTCAAGGGGTTGGCGCAGGCGTGCGTCGCGCCGAGCATGGAATTTTCAATCGCCACCCCGGCGTAATGCGCGCCGAGTTGCATCGCGCCGCGCGCTTCGAGGTCTCCGGGATGCGTCAAGACGCGCTCGTAGTTCGCTTCGAGCAGCCGCCACGCCTCGCGCGCGAAGGTGTCGGAGACGGCGTTGCGGCGGGTCGTCACGTAGGATTCGACGGCGTGCGCGATAGCATCGAATCCGGCGGCGGCGGAGACGGCGGCAGGTTGCGAGACGGTGAGCACAGGGTCGAGCAGGGCGACGCGGAAGGCCGCTTTGGGGTCGCCGCAGGCCATCTTCACGTGCGTCGCGGCGTCGGAGATGAGCGCGTAGGCTTGCGCTTCGCTGCCCGTCCCGGCGGTCGTCGGGATGGCGATCATGGGCAGCATGGCTCGCGTCGCTTTGCCGTAGCCCCAATAGTCGCGCATCTCGCCACCGTTCGTCAGAAGAAAGTTGATGCCCTTCGCACAGTCGAGCGAACTCCCGCCGCCCAGCCCGATGATCGAATCGACACGGAGCGGCGCGGCGAAGTCGCGCCCGCGCTCGCACATCAAGGTGTCGGGGTTCACGTCGAACTCGTGGAAGGGGACGACTTCGACGCCTGCGGCCTCCAATACCTCCGACGCTTCCGCGACGTGGCCGGACGAGACGAGGCCGCGATCAGCGACGAGCAGCGTGCGCCGGAAATCCAACTCGCGCGCGAGCGTGCCGAGACGCGCGAGCGCGCCTGCGCCGAAGACGACGCGCGTGTGAAGTTGAAAGTCGAAAGGCTGCATCGTTAACTTTGTAAATGGCTGTCGGAAAATTCTCACGCCGGAAAGGCGCAAAGTGAAGACGCGGAAGGCGCGCTATAACTTTCGTCTTCTTTGCGCCTATGCGTGATGTTTTCTTCTCAATCAACTTTGCTGGGTTTGGGCGGCCTGCGCTCGCCGATGGCATAGACGTAGCTTTGCGAGCGCATGATGAGCAGGCCGCCGGAGATGGCGGGCGTCGCCATCAGAGGCTCGCCCATCGGGTTCGTCGCCAGCAGTTCGTAGGTCGCACCGGCGCGGACGACGAACACGTCGCCGTCCTCGCTCGCCAGGTAAACTTTCCCGTCCGCCGCGACGGGCGACGCGCTGAAGGTGGCGGGCAGGCGTTGTTCATAGACGGGCTTTCCGGTCTTCGCTTCGAAGACGCGGAGCACGCCGTTGTCGCCGGAGATGTACATCAGGTCGCCGTAGACGAGCGGCGTGCCCGTGTAGGAACTGCCGCGCGCAAGACGATAGGCGAGCCATGCGTTAGATTCCTCGCCTTCCTTCAGAGAGATGTCGCCGCTCGCGCCCGCGCGGAAGGCTTTCACGGGGCGATTGCCGGGATAGCCGCCCGTCACGATGATCAGGTCGCTTGCGACGACGGGCGCGGGCATCTGCACCTGCGAGGCTTGGCCGCCGTTCGCAAAGCGCCAGAGTTCTTTGCCCGTCAACGGGTCGTAGCCGCGCACGTAATTGCTCGCGTTGGCGACGAGTTCCGTGCGTCCCTTGCCTTCGTAAATCGCAGGCGGACTCCACGATGGCAGTTCGTCGCGCTCGACGCGCCACGCCTGCTTCCCGTCTCTCAGGTTGTAAGCGGCGATGAAGGAGCCTTGATGCTTGTCGCACTGCACGATGACGAGATGACGATAGATGACCGGCGAGGAGGCATGTCCCCACTCGGAGGTCGGGTCGCCCGCAAGTCCCGGATTCAGGACGCCGAGGTCTTGCTTCCAGAGCAGCTTGCCCGCGAAATCATATGCGTAGAGACCTTCCGAGCCCATGAGCGCGACGACCGTTTTGCCGTCGGTCGCGGGCGTCGAGTTGGCCTGCGTCGCTTTGACATGACGATGCGAGCGCGGCACGCCTTCGTAGGCGATGCGCTCCCAGTTGATGCGTCCCGTGTTCTTGTCGAGACTGTAGATGCGCCAGGAGTGGCGCGCGTCGTCGCGTGCGAGGCCGATGCCTTTGTCCTTCGCGTTGAAGCGCGCCGCCGTGTCGGTGCTGACGGCGGTGATGACGAAAACTTTGTCGCCCCACACGACCGGACTCGCGTGCGAAAGGCCGGGGATGGCCGTCCGCCAGAGGACGTTCTCGGACTTCGCCGCGTTCCAACCGACGGGCGTTTTCGCCGCAGCGCCCGTCGCCACGCCGGAAGCGTTCAGGCCGCGAAACTGCGGCCAGTTCTGCGCGCGCGTCGCGCACGTCAAAACGAGCAGACAGAGAGAGGTGTGAAAGAGACGTTTCATAGTTTCTTAACCGCCGCTTTGTTTCGTCACGGTCGCCTTATGGTTTCTTCGCCGGTTCTTCCGGTTTCTTCACGGGCGCGGGCGCAGCCGCCTTCTGTTCGGCGATGGCGAAGAGTTGGTTGCGATTGGCGATAAAGAGCGTGCCGTTGGCCGGAACGGGCGTCGAATAGATCGAACTCGCCATGTTGATCTCGCCCAGGACCTTCTTCGTTTTGCCTTCCTGCAAGATAACGATGTCGCCGTCCTCGTCGCCGAGATAGAGCTTGCCGTCGATGATGATGGGCGAACCCCAGACGGCGGCGAACACGTCGTGCGTCCAGTAAACCTGCCCGGTCTTCGCGTCGAGCGCGTGGAGGAAGCCGCTGAAGTCCGACTGGTAAATGATGCCGTCTTTGATGGCGGGCGTGGAGACGGAGCGGCGAATTTTATCGTAGTGCCAGACCATGCCGGTCTTCGTGATGTCGCCGCGCTTCGACGGGTCGATGCAATAGAGATGACCGGTGCCTTCGCCGTGTTCTGGGTCTTGGCCGTTGGAGATGTAGATTTTGTCTTCGTAGGCAACGGGCGTCGAGATCACTTCGTTGCGCGTCTTCGGCCAGACGGAATCCTTCGGGTTCGTGTCGAACTCCCAGAGCTTCTTGCCCGTCAGGGCTTCATAGCCGCGAATCCAGCCGTCGCCCTGCGCGAAGACGACTTGATCGACGCCGCCGAGTTTCGCCACCGTCGGCGAAGACCACTGGCCGTGCAGGATTTTGTCGAACACCGAGTTGTCTTCCCAGACGAGTTTGCCCGTCGTCTTGTTCAGCGCGATGATGGCCGGAGCTTTCGGCGAGGGGATGTTGACGTGGCTTTCGTCCTGCCCGTTCGAAGTGCTGACGTAGATGAGTTCGCCGAAGGAGACGGGTGATGAGTTCGACATGTTGTGCGGAAACGCGCCGACCTCTTCCATCATGTCGAATTTCCAGATGAT
>DASQDV010000498.1:0-3643 GCA_035633995.1 Pyrinomonadaceae bacterium
GCGACGACCGAGTCGCACAAAATCCCCGACACGATCCTCTCGCGCAGCCAGCAGTTCGAGTTTCGCACCATCGCCACCGCGCGCATCGCCGCGCGCCTCCGGCTCATCGCCGACGCCGAAAAGATCAACGTCCACGAAGAAGCCCTGCGCGAGATCGCGCGCGCGGGCGAAGGCTCCATGCGCGATGCGCAGTCGGCCTTCGATCAAGTCATCAGTTTCAGCGACGGGGAGATCAACGTCGCGGACGTTGTCCACGCCCGTGTTCGAGGCCGCGTCTATTTCGAGCACGTCAATCGAACGCCCCTCGGCCACTTCGCGGCACGAAGGACACTGATCCGCATCGGTCGTCTTGCAGGGCGCAGGAGTCGGGCGCTTCGCCTTGTGACAGTTGAGTGCTTTGGCGAGCAGGCGCGCCGTCGTCGTCTTTCCCACGCCGCGCGCGCCGGAGAAGAGATAAGCGTGATGGAGGCGTTCGTGTTCGAGCGCGCCGCGCAGCGTTCGCGTGATCGGTTCCTGCCCGGTCACTTCCTCGAAAGCTTGCGGACGCCATTTGCGTGCGATGACTTGATAAGCCATAAAGCTGTCAGTTGCCCGTCGTCAGTTGTTCGTGGTTGCCTGCCCGTCGCCGCCGGTTCTCTCAAAAAACTCGATGCGGTTGTCGAAGGGGTCGAAGAAGGAGAAACGCTCCAGCCCCGCGAGCGCGATCTCGTCTTTCGTCCGCACGCCGTTCTGTTCGAGAAACTTGCGGACGCCCGCCGCGTCTTCGACTTCAAACGCGGGGTGGCGTTTCGACTTCGTCTGGTCGCGTTCGACGCCGATGTGCAGTTGAATGTCTGCAATCTCGAACCAGAGGCCGCCGTTCGCACGCAGGGGCGCGGGCTTCTCTATCTCCGGGAGGCCGAGCAACCCGCCGTAGAACTCGCGCGCCGCCTCTTCCGCGCCCGGAGGCACGCAAAGCTGCACGTGGTCTAATCGCTTGATGTTGATTTTCATGCGTGGCTCAAAAATAAAAAAGAGTTGCCGCGCTTCCTCAGTGCGCGCGGCGGTCGCCCCGTAGCGGCGATGTCGGATTGTGCTCCAAACCCGCCCGCTCCGGCAACTCTCACGCGCTCTTGCAAGCGGCAACTCTTTCCCGAATTGGCCAGACTTCGGACTATCCCGCAACACACGCGGCCAACGCTACCGTTGCTCCATTCCTGGCCTGGCGGAGTTCGCGTGACGAGCGTTGTGCGGAGCCCGAAGTCTGATAAATTGTCAAACCTGACGAGAGCGCGCGCTGCGGCGCAGACAACTCGTTCGATATTGCTTACTTTAACCTGCCCGTCGCGCGAAGCGCAAACATCAGGCTCGCAAGCGCCGTTCACGTGCCGTTAAAGCCGATGCTCAGGCGGCGCAAATTTGCGCCCGCGAATTTGCCTGTGGCTTTGACGCGCGCCAGCATCGCGTTAGCTTCCGCGCGCGTCCGGCCTGCGTAAACGGCCATGAAGTGCGCGCTCGATTCTGTGCCCGCGTAGAAAGTCTCGCCGGGTTCGCCGCACCCGCGATTCGTGAAGACCTTGTGGCGCGGGAACAACGCCTGCGCCGATAGCCGCTCGTCTTCCGGCACGAATATCTGGCAGTCGGCTTCCGACGCTTTAATGCTTTTCAAAATGACGGCGTAGAACGTTTCGCTCTCCCAGATCACGGCGCGCGGGGGGAGGCGAAACGGCAGGTCGTGCGGCTCGAACGGGACTCCGCCCGTCTTGCAGGGCAAGGTCGGGTCGCCACAGACCGTGCCCTTCTGCTGCGGTCGCCGCCCGCGCTGCGCTGCGCCCGTCGTGCCCGTCAACATCAGACAGACCAACACGCCGCTTATCAGGAGTCGTTTGTTCATGCATTTTATCGGGTCGCTCTGTCGGACGGGGGCGACGTTTATAGTGGGCGCATATGCGACTCGATCAAATCCACGTTAAATCTCCGTCTTGCGATGTGCGATGAGACGCAGCAACTTATTAATTCCTAAATGCAGCACGGCATACACGACGATGGCGAGCAGGATCGAGAGGGCGAAACGCGCGCCCCCGTCCGCCGTCGGCTCGGCCACGATGCCGCGAAAGGGAGCGTAAAACGGATCGCTGATCGTGTAGATAAACTGCACGAACCCGGCGGTGCGGCGCGCGGCCAGCAGCGCGAGCAAAAACCTGATGGCGAGCAACGCGTAAATCACCCAGAAGATGAAATCTACGACTTGCGAGATGCGCGCCGCGCCGCGCCCGCGTTCTACTTCGCGCTCCGTCTCGACCACTTCGTCGAGCGCCTTGCCGCGAAATTCCCCCGCGACGTGTTCCATACGCTCGGCTTCGGGGCGCGTCGTCGGGCGGTCGGCGCGCGCGGCGATCTCTGCGTTCACGTCGCCTTCGACTCCGGCCTTGAGCGCTTCGTGCTGCGCGAGGCGGCGTGCCTCGTCGGCGGCGAGCTTATCATCCTGCATTTAAGTTAATCCTTTATTGCAAACGAAGGCGGAGAGGGTGGGATTCGAACCCACGGTACGGTTCCCCGTACACAGCATTTCCAGTGCTGCCAATTCAACCACTCTTGCACCTCTCCGAAAAAGCTGTTAGCGATGAGCCGTTAGCACTTAGCATTTTGTCTCCGGCTAAGAGTTCACAGCTAATCGCTAACAGCTTGAATAAGTGGCGGAGAGGGGGGACGTGAAGCTGCGATGGAGTTTTCACGCTCCGGTTTTCGCATCCCGATCTGCCCTCTCCGTTCAATGATGACATAGTAAAAATCACTAAGATTTCAAACAACCGGCAGTCGGCAAAGCATAGCCCATCTTGGTGATTCCTGTCACGTCATCACGCCAAACGCACGCTAACGCGAACCGCGCAACGCGCCCGTCAAGCCGCAACTTCTACTGCGAAGGCGACTATTGACAGGCCGCTTAGCCATCCGTGCGGCGTTCGTTCAGGCGCTCATTTAGTATGCGGACGATGCGTTCGGCGGCGTGTCCGTCGCCGAAAGGGTTCTCGACCGAACTCATCTTCTTGTATTCGCGCGCGTCGGTCAGCAATTGCCCGGCGACTTCGACGATGCGGGCGCTGTCCGTGCCGGTGATCTTCCCTGCGCCCGCCTCGATTACTTCCGGCCTCTCGGTCAGTTCGCGCAGCACCAGCACGGGTTTGTGGAAAGAGGGTGCTTCCTCCTGTATGCCGCCCGAATCCGTTAGTATCAAATAACAACGGCTCATCAGCCGCAGCAAATCGGTGTAAGAGACCGGCTTGACGAGATGCACGCGCGCGACGCCGTCCAGTTCTTCGTGAACCGCCCCGGAGACGTTCGGATTCAAGTGAACCGGATAGATCACCTCGACATCTTCGAAATCCTCAACCAGTGTTTTCAGAGCGCGGCAGATAGAGAGCAGGCGTGCGCCGTGATTTTCGCGCCGGTGGGCTGTCACCAGCAGAACGCGACGGCGTGTGTAGTCCAGACCGGCCAGAGCCTCGTCGTCGAAACGTTCTTCGAGTTGGATTGATTTGAGCGCATCAACGACCGTGTTGCCCGTCACGAATACGGTTTCATCCGCCACGCCTTCGCGCAGAAGGTTCTGCCGTGCGCGCTCGGTCGGCGCGAAGTGCAGGCTCGACAGGCAGCCCGCGATGCG
>DASQDV010000499.1:0-2101 GCA_035633995.1 Pyrinomonadaceae bacterium
ATGAGTGATGGGTGACGAGTAAAAACAAAGCCTTTGTTTTTACTCGTCACCCATCACTCATTACTCATCACTTGCTTTTGCTCGTCGCTTGTCACCCATCACTCGTCACTGCTTTTAAGTTGTGATGATCGTCGCTTTCGCGCCGAGCAGTTCGGAGAAGTCTTTGGTCTAGATGCTCTCGACTTTGCGGACGCGGCGGATGGTTTCGACGAGTTCTTCGGTCGTCGTGTAGCCGCCTTCTGTGTGCGCGATAGCCCACGTCTTGAAGTGCGAGGCGGCTTCGAGCAGTTCTTCAATGAGATGCAGGTATTGTTGCTTCGTCTCGACGCGCCCGCCGAGCCTTCCGGCGCGCGACGCTTCAAACTCTTCCCAAATCTGCGTGCCGCCGCGCACCCATTCCTCGCGCCACGCCGCGAGCGCGTCGCGCGCCGATGCGCCGCCGCTGCTCCTATTGCGCGCGGGCGCGGGCAGGCGCAGGAAGAGGAGGTCGCCCTGCTGCTCGGCGATAAATGAGCGCGCGTCTTTGTTCGTGCTCGTGTTGCGCTGGTTGTTGTTGAAGGGCGGGGCTTGCGTCTCGTGCAGGCGGCGCAGCACGCGCGAGAGCGGCTGGCGCAGTTCGCGCGTCTCGTCGTCGAAGGAGAGCGCGTAGTCGCCCGTGAGCAGGCCGAGCGTGAGCGCAAGCGATTGTTTGATCTCGCCGTCGAGCCGCTCGGCGTTTTCGCGCAGGTTGTCGAACCACCACGCGTCGGTTTCGTTGAACCAGCGGCGCAGGGCAGCGTTGCGCAGCTTGTAGCGCGGCACGTAAACGTCTTCGAGCAGGATTTCCAGATCGTCAGCCGACAGGCGCTCCGTGTTGTTTTCGACGCGCGCGATTGACTTGATCCAACTCCAGCGCGCCGCGTCGTTTGCGGCGACGCGCACGCCCCAGCGCTTGACGTGCGTTTCCAGATCAGGCTCGCCCGCAAACGGATTGACGAGCGAGCGAAAGCGTAGGCGGCGCAGGATGCTCAACTCGAAGGCGAGCCAGCCGCGCTGTGGCGTCGAAGCGGAATAATCAGGCATGTCGGTCTAAAGTGTCGGCTCTCGTCGAAGTGGCGGAGTCTTGATCGCCTTGCATTGAAGCGGCGGAATCCCGATCAACTTCGGGGCTTTGATCGAGGTCGAGAAGTGCGTCTCCCTGAGCCGCCGCCCTGCTGCGCTGAACATAAGGGTTCGTGCCCGCCTCCGGAATGTAGCCGCCGACGTTCCATTCTCCAATATCACTTTGCGGCGCATCCGTTGTCGTTTCAACTTGCGCTGTCGTCGCCGTATCGGTCGGCGCACTCTCTTCGTCGCGGCGCGCGTAGGAGCGAAGCGCGGGGAGGTTCTGCAAAGTCAGGAAGGCGCGGACGACCTGCGGGTCGAACTCAAGACCAGCCCACTCGGCGAGATGCCTGCGCGCTTCTTCTTCGGTCAGCGCGGGGCGATAGGGGCGCGCGTCTGTCAGCGCGGCGTAGGCGTCTGCGACGCGGAGTATGCGCGCGGCGAGCGGAATTTGTTCGCGCGCGAGCGCGTCCGGATAGCCCGTGCCGTTCCACCATTCCTGATGCCAGCGCACGAGCAGTTGCGCGCCGCGATCAGCGCCCGCGCGCGCCGCTTCCTGTTCGCCGATGACGGGGTGGCGCGCCAGATCGAGCCGCTCCTCAAAGGTGAGCGGCGCGGCGCGGCGGATGTAATCTCGACGCATCAACACCTCGCCGAGATCGTGCGCGAGCGCGGCGAGACGCAGCGACGCGCGATCCGCACGACCCAGCCCGAACAACTTTGCCAGTTCAATGCCGAGCGCGGCGATGCGTTCGGCGTGCGGGTGCGCGTAGCCCTCGAACTCGTCGGCCGCCGTCGCCAGCCGCGTGAACGCATCGCGCGCGACGCCGTCTTCGTCCGACATTTTCATTTGAATCGAAGCCATAATTATTCAAGTGACAAGCGACGAGTGATAAGTTACAAGCCGAGATAAAGGCAATAGTAAATCGTAAATCGTGAATAGAGAAGCCGGTCGAATAGGACGGGGCAGACATCCTGGTCTTTTATCAAATGCCGCCTCGCAGTTTATTACTGATGT
>DASQDV010000500.1:0-3704 GCA_035633995.1 Pyrinomonadaceae bacterium
GGAAGAGGGCAAGGTCAAGGCGAAGATTATTGATCGCCTGCTCTATCGCCACTGGACGAGTTGGAAGGACGGCAAGCGCACGCACGTCTTCGTCGTCGCGGCGGAGGGCGGCGCAGCGGCGCGCGACCTCACGCCCGGCGATTTCGACGCGCCGCCCTTCAGCTTAGGCGGCCCGACCGATTACGCCTTCTCGCCCGACTCGAAGGAACTCGCCTTTGCGCGCAACACCGAAAAGGTGGAAGCGACTTCGACGAACAACGACATCTTCATCGTCCCGGTCGCGGGCGGCGAACCGCAGCGCATCACGGGCGACAACAAGGGTTCGGATCAGTCGCCGCTCTATTCGCCCGACGGTCGTTACATCGCTTATCGCTCGCAGGCGACCGCCGGGTTCGAGAGCGCGCGCTGGCGTCTGATGCTCTACGACCGGCAGGCGAAGAAGTCGCGCGAACTCACCTCCAAGTTCGACGCCTACGTCGAAGGCTTCGCCTTCACGCCCGACGGCAAGAGCATCTATTTCGCCTCCGGCGAGCGCGGTCGCCACCCGCTCTACATGATCTCAATCAACGACGGGCAGTTGACCAAAGTTTTAGATGGGTTCAACGACGACGTGCGCATTGCGCCGGACGGCGAGACGCTCGTTTTCACGCGCTCAAGCTCCATCCAGCCCACAGAGATTTATCGCTACGCCCCGGAGGGCGGACACCGCGTTGTCTCACAGGTCACCAAGACCAACGACGCCTATCTCGCAAATTTCAACATGTCGATGGCCGAAGAAGTTGAATGGACGGGCGCTGGCGGCACGAAGATTCACGGCTGGCTGTTTCGTCCCGCGAATGCGACGAGCAATGCGCGCCACCCGCTCGTCGTCCTCATACACGGCGGGCCGCAGGGAGCCTGGAACGACAGTTGGGGCTATCGCTGGAATCCGCAAATCTTCGCCTCCGCAGGCTACGTGGTCTTCATGCCGAACCCGCGCGGCTCGACCGGCTACGGCCAGCAGTTCACCGACGACATCTCCGGCGACTGGGCGGGCAAGGTCTACACGGACATCATCAACGGCGTGGCGCAGGTGGCCGCGCGCCCCGAAGTTGACCGCGAACGCATCGGCGCGGCGGGCGGCTCTTACGGCGGCTACATGGTCAACTGGATTCTCGGCCATAACGACCACCCGCAGGTCAAGTTTAAAGCTCTCGTCTCGCACGCGGGCGTCTTCAATCTGGTGAGCATGTACGGCGTGACGGAGGAGTTGTGGTTTCCCGAATGGGAGTTCAAGGGGACGCCCTGGGACAATCCCGAACTCTACGCGCGCTGGTCGCCGCACCTGTTCGCCAAGAACTTCAAGACGCCGACGCTCGTGACGCACGGCGAGTTGGACTTCCGCGTGCCCATCGGCGAGGGCTTCCAGTTGTTCACCTACCTGCAAAAGCAGGGCGTCGAGTCGAAGCTGCTCTATTTCCCCGACGAAGGCCACTGGATTTTGAAGCCGCAGAACTCCGCGCTCTGGTACAACACCGTCATCAACTGGTTCGACAAGCACCTCAAGGCGTCCTGACATGGGCGTTGGTACATCAATGTCGTAGCCGGAAAAGTTCGGCGGCAGACGGCAACGGGGACGGCTCGAAAGCCGTCCCCGTTGCATTTATAGTGTTTGTTACGCTTCCGCTACTTGGCGGCTTTGAATCCGGTGCTGTTAATGACCTCGCGCAGTTTCGCCTCTGTCACCTTCTCATCGTCATAGGTGATTACGGCTTCGCCCTTCTCGGAACTGATCACGGCTTCCTGCACGCCGCTCGTGGCCTTGAGGGCCTTGGCGACGGAAGCGGAGCACTGATTGCACTTCATGCCCTCGACGCGGATCGTCGTCGTCTTGGTGGCGGCAAATACGCTCGTCAGGCCGAGGGCTAATACCATCGCGCAAGCGACTGCAAAGTTACTTATTCTTCTGAACATGTTTCGTCTCTCTTTCTGATGCTCGCTGTTGTAAGAGCGGCTTGATTTGTACGTTGAACTCTTCGGGGAGAAGAATCCCTGCGATGGTGCCGCGAATCGTTCCTTCGCGGTCGATGATAATTGTCAGGGGTAAGGTCTCATCCGGGCTGAACACGGCCTTCGTCTCGGGTGTTCCGAGCACGTCGGGGTAGTTGACCTTCAGCTTGCGCGTGAAACTCCGTACGTGCTCGCGCGGCTCAGGCTGATATGTGACGCCGATGATTTGCAGGCCGTCTCGTCCGTACTCCTTTTGGAGTTCGACGAGAACGGGCATTTCCGCGCGACACGGCGGGCACCACGTCGCCCAGAAATTGATGAGCACCACCTTACCCCGGTAGTCGCTCAGTCGCACCGTCCGCCCCTCGATGCTCTCAAGCGTGAGGGACGGCGCCCGAACGCCCTGCCCCGAGGCGGGGTGGGGCAAGGCTACAAGCGCAAAAACGAAAACAGCCGCGCGTAAAATTCCGTAAATCAATACAAGTACCGTGTGCCGATCAGGACGCCGAAACGGCTCTTTTGCTTAATACCGGCTTTGAATTAATGTTAATTCAGTATTTCCTGATAGAAACCCTGATTTTGACATCCCTTGGTGTTCGTCAAGCATCTAGGGATATGTTTTAACTTCCATCTCGCAACGCGGCTGTGATGCAAAAGTCTGTTAGCACCCCGGCATGGTGAGTTAGTGGTAACTCGCTAGATCAACTAATGGACACTAAACCGACTTTTGCATCCCAAGCCTCGCTAGCGCGGAGTGTACCTCCGAAGACGGCTGAAAATCTTGAAAATCAGGCTTGAGACGACATCAAATTTTCTTGAAAGGTTTTATTAAAGGATTTATTAAACCGTGAACAGCGAAAACAAAGCGCGGTGTTTCAATTTTGGAAACTTCACTTTGGATTTGGAGAAGCGGCTTTTACTGCGCGACGGCGAACCTGTGCCTTTGACCCCGAAGGCTTTCGACACCTTAGCGTTGCTGGTGCGGCGGAGCGGTCACGTCGTCGGCAAAAATGAGTTGCTGGAGGAGATTTGGGCTGACGCTTACGTTGAAGAATCCACGATTGCGCAAAATGTTTTCACGTTGCGGAAAGCCTTAGGTCAGAATCACGCCGAAAATCAATTCATTGAAACCGTGCCGAAGCACGGCTACCGTTTCACCGCCGACGTTCGAGCGATTGACGCCGCGACAAATACCAGGCCGGACATCGGGCGGCAAAGAGCCGCACATGAGATCATCGCCAGCGAGAAAATCAGCGACGCGGAAATCAGCGACGCGAAAATTAGCGACGCGGACGCTCGCCATGCGGAAACCGGAGACGCGGAAACGGTTGACGCCGCAAGCAGAGAGGCGCGGGCAAACGAGAATGAGGCGCGCGGTTTCGCGTCCGTAAACGTCGCGGCGGACGCCGAAGCGTCAAACCTGCCGACCGCGAGCCGCCACGATTCGCATCCGGCCAAACAGCGCACGCGTTTTAACTTTCAAACCAAATGGCTTGCACCGTTGCTGCTTCTGCTCGCCGTTGCCGTTGCGGCAGGGCTTTTTCGTTATACGCGAAGAAACGAAGCCTCAACGGATTTTGCGGCGCAATCGTCGCTCACGCGCACGACGCAGCTAACCAACAACGGGCAGGTTTTGCGTGCCGCAGTTTCCCCTGACGGCAAATATGTCGCTTACATACAAAGCGAGCGCGGACAAGAAAGTTTGTGGGTCAGGC